>JBGSQJ010000021.1:0-27267 GCA_041738165.1 Bdellovibrionales bacterium | reverse complement strand
AGAGTCGCTGGTGGAAAAGAGCCCGAGAAGATTAAATAGATATCAAAAAACAAAATGCTAACGCGACGTGACCCGGATTCGGAACCTGGCACCTAAAAACTAGACTTACACAATAGGTAAAAAGTGCCGAATTGATACATGAAGGGAAAGAAGGATCTTTCCTCAACAGATGTATCCACGGCTGGATGTTTAAGACTGCTTGTCTCAAGTAAGTCGAAGCCTAAAGTACTTCTCGCGAGCGAAGCTCCAAATAAAAATCTTTCTTAAGTAAAAACAAAATAACCGGGCTAGCGGATGCATAAGCCCAATCGCCAACGGATGGCACTTGTCAGGGAGGATGAGGGAATGCAAGGAGGATAACAATGGCACTCAGGATCAGCACCAACGTCGCTTCGTTGAATGCCCAAAAGAATTTGGCATCATCGAATCACGGAATGGAAAGATCTTTGGCACGCCTCAGCTCTGGTTATCGTATTAACCAAGCGGCCGATGATGCTGCAGGACTCGCGATCAGCGAAAACCTGCGTGGTCAAATCCGCGGCCTGAAGCAAGCCTCAAGAAACGCCGAAGACGGTGTTTCACTCGTGCAAGTCGCTGAAGGCGGCTTGAATGAAATCTCCAACATGTTGATCAGATTGCGCGAATTAGGCGTGCAAGCCGCATCAGACACGATCGGAGACACAGAGAGAAAATTTCTCGATGTGGAATATCAACAGCTGAAGTCGGAGATTCAACGTATCGCCGAAGTCACGCAGTTCAACGGGCGCGACCTCTTGAACGGAACAGGTGGAATCATTGACATTCAAGTCAGTGTTCACAACGACCCGTTTAAAGATCGCATTAGTTTCAACTCTTCGGCGGCCAATTCGTCGCTTGAATCGTTGGGATTGACCGCTGAATCGTTAGCCACAAAAGAAGGTGCCCAACAGGGTCTTTCGGTGGTCGACGGAGCCATGGTCTCAGTGAATGCCATGCGCGCCAATTTTGGAGCCATGCAAAATCGCTTGGGATCGACGATCTCTAACTTGGCGATCGCCCATGAGAACTTGTCGGCTGCGAATTCACGAATTCGTGACACCGATATTGCCTCTGAAACGGCGGAGCTAACTCGAAACTCGATCTTGATGCAAGCGGGAGTTTCGGTTTTAGGTCAGGCCAATATGGCTCAGCAGGTTGCGCTCAAACTCTTGAGCTAATCTATCACAATACAATTCAATGCCCCACTTGCGCCTTTGTGAGTGGGGTTCGTCTCAAGAACTCTAGATTTTATGAATTCAATTGTTTGACGTAACTCTCGCCGTGCTTGGTCCATGCGGTGGTCAATCTTTGCCGGAGCAATTGCGCCGTCACAGGCTTGAGCATAAAGTGGCTCACTCCCAAATTGGCGATCGCCAAAACGTCAGAGGTCTCTTGTGACGATGTCAGCACGATGATGGGCAACTTTTTAAACTTGTCTTGCTCGCGAAGCCATTTTACTAACTGATGCCCCGAAAGCTCGGGCATGTGCAAATCCACTATCAATAAATGGGTTGGATCTTTTTGAATATCCGCGTCGAGCAAAAAGTTTTGAGCGGGCTTTACAGAATCAAAATCCACAATTCGCCAATAGCCAAGTTCAGTCAGTGCATTCTTCAATGTGGTTCGAGCCAGATTGGAGTCGTCGACGATCAAAATATTGGACTCAACAGGAAACATCGTGAACTACTTTCTACCCGAATAGTGGCCACCTCAAAATTAGACCCAACAGTACCCCAGCCACAATTAGACCCCAAAAAATTCGCCAAGAGGATCGATCTATGGACCTTGTAAGCAGATTCAGGTCTTCAGACCGAATGCGCAGCGCAAAATCAGGATCATTCACCCTGCGCAATATCTGCTTGAGTTGTCTAGGTAAAATCTGAACCAGCGAATGAACATCTCTCGCCGCGACTGAAGCCTCAGAAAACATCTGCCGAGGGTCTACTTTTACCTGGACCATCTCACTTGCGAACTCCAAAGAGTAAGACAAAAAGTCAAAGTCTCGCAAAAGAGTGTGCCCCATCCCTTCAAGCGACACGAGCGACTTAAAAAACAAAACCAATTCACCAGGCATTGTTAAGCCATGATTGGCCGCAACGGCCGTCGAATTCAAAAGCAATCTCCCTAAATTGATGTTCTTGGTGGTGAGACCAAAATAGGGAGCAATCAAATCGCGAATGTCCCTTGCAAACTCGTCCACATCCACTCGGTCTGTAAAAGGAGCCAAGTCCACGTACAGATAGGCCAAGCGATCATAATCTTCTTCGGCCAAAGCCAAAAACATATTGGCAATCGCGCTTTGAGTTTTTCGATTGAGTCGACCAACAATGCCAAAATCAATCAAGCCAATCTGATTGTCTGCAAGAAGCATCACGTTGCCCGCATGCAAATCACCATGGAACAGGCCATCCGAGTAAACCATCTTCATATAGGCACGCAGGCCCCGACGCACGATCTCTTCTGGGTTCGCCCCTTCTTGCTGAAGTGCCGCCGAATGACTGAGCGGCACACCGTTGAGCGCCTCCATCACAAGTACGCGCCGACCCGTGTACTCCGAATAAACCTTTGGAATCTTGACATAAGGATCACCGGCAAAATTGGTGGAAAACCTTCGGATATTATTGGCTTCGATCACAAAATTCGTCTCTTGCTCGATTGATCGGCCAAACTCTTCAACGATTCCCACAGGGTTGTACACACGAAGTTCAGGCAGATACTTTTCAGCAATTTCAGCTAAAAAATGTAGGATCTGCATATCCTCCCGAACCACCTCACTGACTCCGGGCCGTTGAACTTTCACGACGACCTTCACACCGTTTTTGAGTGTGGCCCGATGCACTTGGGCAATGCTCGCGGCAGCGAGAGGAGTGCGCTCAAATTCAGAAAACACCTCACCTATTGAGGCGCCAAAATGCGTGGTGAGAATCTGCTCGATCGCATCGAACTCAATGCCGCCCACTTGATCGTGTAGTTTTTTAAACTCATCAGAGAACTCTAAGGGCACCAGATCGGGCCGAGTGGCCAGGAGCTGACCGAGCTTTACAAAGGTCGGTCCCAATTGCTCAAAACTCATGCGCACGCGTTCAGGATTTGAAAGGGTGTCGACATCAAGAATGGGAATTCGACTGGCTACAAAACGGCCAAGTCTAGCGCGGGCGACGAGGCTTTGAAACCCGTGACCCGCGAGCACGCTGAGAATTTTTCTCGCGCGGGCCACGTTTCTCATTCGAACGCCTCGGGCGATCCACACTGGTCTTATCCTCCGGCAAGGTGAAATCAATTTGGCCGATTTCCACATCCACTTTGGCCACCACAACGGTGATCGGCTCACCAATCTCAAAAGTCATACCAGATTTTCGGCCCACGAGCCTCAACAATTCTTCGTCATACTCGAAGCGGTCCCCGCCCAAATTTTCTAAACGAATGAGCCCATCCACATCAAATTGGCGAAGCAACACAAAAATGCCAAATCGGGTCACAGAACTGATCACGCCCTCAAAGGTCTCACCAATATATTGGTGAACAAAGCGAGCTCTTTTGATCGATTTAACTAGCCGTTCAGCCTTAACCGAGCGCTGTTCACACGCGCTTAGCATAGAACCCGCAGTTTCAAGCTCCGCCTGACTGTAAGTTCGATAGCCGCTGTTTAGGTTCAATGCGGCTTTAAGCTGGCGATGAATAATCAAATCTGGATAGCGCCGAATGGGAGAGGTGAAATGAACGTAGTCAGAAAACCCAAGACCAAAGTGGCCCAAATCCTCAGGCGCATATTTGGCCTGTGCCAACGAGCGAAGAGCCAACATATGTAAAATATGTTCTTTGGGATGACCTTTGAAATGATCCAAGGCCTTGGAGTATTGCTTTTGAAGATGCCCACCCGTGAGCTTGGACTTGTAACCAAACGCCCGCAAGAAATTTTGAAAAGACTCCATCGCTTCAGCGCCCGGGGGCTCATGCACTCGGTTCAAGCTGGCCACAGATTTTTCTTTCAAAGCCCTGGCCACCGCAATATTGGCCATTAGCATGAGCTCTTCAATGAGTCGATGCGAGAACAATCTTTCGCTCTTCATAATGTCGACGGGCATCCCCGCTTCGTCGATCTCGATTTCGGTTTCAGGAAGATCTAGATCGAGCGACCCTTCGCGCATCCGCTTGTTCATCAATATCTTTGCCAAATCCGCACAGCGCAAAATGGTCTCTCGCACGTGCTCGATTTCGGGAACCGTTTCGCCGTCGATCATTTCTTGCGCTTGACCATAGGTCACGCGGGCGTGACTCTTGATCACGCCTTCATAAAATTTCGAACTGACAAGTTCGCCCTGAAAATCCAATTGCAAATCCGCCACAACGGCAAGACGCGCCACCTTGGGCTTGAGTGAACAAAGCTCATTGCTGAGTTTTTCGGGAAGCATTGGCGCGACAAAGTTTGGAAAATACGTCGACGTTCCTCGCAAAACCGCATCTTGGTCGATCGGGTCATCGCGTTTTACATAGTGGCTGACATCGGCAATGGCCACGACCAACCTAAACCCACTCTTACCCGCTTCAACAAAAACCGCGTCATCGAAATCTTTGGCCGTCTTGCCATCGATGGTCACGATCGGCATGTTTCGAATGTCTTCGCGGCCTGCAAAATCGCTCTCGTTCACTTCGAGAGGCAACCGTTCGGCCGCACGCAAGCAGGCCTCACTGAATTTATCGGGAATGCCTTGGGCGTGCAAAACTCGCATTGAATCATGAATCGGGTCTGCGGCATCGCCAATCACCGAAACCACGGCGCCAGTTAGACCTTCTTCTGAGTCGGGGTAGGTCTTGACCTGCACGACCACCAATTCCCCCGGTTTTGCCCCCATTTGATCGGTGACCAAAACCTTTAAATCACATCCCCACGCAAAGCTTTTATCAAGCAAGACGCCCTCTTTCGGGTTGAGCTCGTGCAGCTCACCCACCACTCTTGTGATGGCGCGCTCTTGAATCTCGATCACTTCACCGCGATAGCGATCGCCGCCAGGCTCCGGCACGACGCGAACTTTGATTCGGTCACTGGCCATGACACCCGCCATTTGATTGCGCGGAATATACACATCTGGAAGATCAGTTGAATCAGGGATGAAGAAGCCAAACCCATCAGGGTGGCGCTTAACGACGCCTACGGCGTCACGGGAACGTTTACTCATATCGAACCATATATCTTAAACCATAGGCGCTTAAGCCCCGGCTTGACAACGAGTTTAGGAGCGATAAAACGGCCTAGGATTAAAAGGGGGCAAAATGCGCACAGTACCAGAACTCTCGCTAACCGGCTATTTGAGTCAGGATGACGGCGAACGCATCAAATTTATCGATAGTCTTTTTAGTGGCCTCAAAGAGTTCGGATTTATAGTTCTCAAAGACCACCCTGTGGATTTGGATTTGCTCGATAAGGCCTACCAGCTGAGCGTCGATCTTTTTAATCTCTCAGAATCCGACAAAATGAAATATTGCATGCCTGAAGGCGGCCAGCGCGGCTACACCCCATTCGGAAAGGAACACGCCAAAAACTCGAGCGCTCCAGATTTAAAGGAATTTTGGCACGTGGGTCGAGATTTACCCAAGGGCCACCGTTTAGAGGCCGAGTTTGATAAAAACCTCTGGCCCTCTGAGTTTTCTGAATTTCAAAAAGTCTTTCAAACCCTGTTCAAATCTCTCGACGACACGGGCCGCATTCTTTTAGAGGCTTTGACCTACCCACTTCAACTGCCGAAGGACTACTTTGCCAACATGACCGAAGCGGGGACCTCTATTCTGAGGCTGCTTCACTACCCTCCTCTGGCGCCCGACACTCCGCCTAGCTGTGTGCGCGCCGCCGCTCACGAAGATATCAACTTAATCACACTCCTAGTCAGTGCCTCGGCGTCAGGGCTCGAACTGCTCACGCGCGAGGGCCGCTGGCTGCCGATTGAAACCGCAAAAAACAACATCATTGTCGACGCAGGCGATATGCTCGCCCGAATCACCAATGATATTATCCCGGCCACCACTCACCGAGTGGTGAACCCCAAGGGCCCCAATGTGAGCCGATACTCAATGCCCTTCTTCATGCACCCAAATCCAGATGCTTGGCTCACATGTGTACCTTCGTGTAGCGGCAACAAGCCCAAGTACCCCGACATTCTTGCCGGTGAATTTTTAAATGAACGTTTAAGAGAAATAGGCCTCGTGAGTTCGGCAAAATCCGTAAGTTCCGTGAAGGCCTCAACTCAGCCCTTAGCGACTTAAGAGAAGCGCAAGCAAAAGGACTGTCTTCGTATGCAAATTCACGAGTCTTATTTTACAAAAAATCAGGGCGAGTGGAATTGGCAGGCAAAATTTCAGCTGAAATCCCTACGCGCTTTATGGGTGGCTCCAATTTCAATAGTGGCCAAAGCGCAAGTTCTTACGTTGATCGCGGCCCAGTTTTGCTTGGGATCGCTTCGAATGTGGACTCGGGTTGACGTCGCTCATCTGCCTCGAAAGGTTTTACACTCAACAAAACTAGAAAAATGGGGATTCACTCTTTACAGGAGTGAAAAATCATTTGGCTTGGATGCAGATGGCAAAAGTTTGTTGATCGAGGGTTGTGAATATTTTTGGCCCACACTCTCGACTCCGGTGCCATTTGAGCCCCTAAGGGGCGAGGTCGAAGACTCAGGGAATCGAGCTAAATACCAAATGCCACTTTTCGGACTGGCCTGCGACTGTCAGACCAAACTCGAGCAGCCATTGGGCAAAATGATTCTGAACTCAGATTGGATGGTTGCAGAATTTTCGCTAACGCCTGAATCAAACCACAAACTCGCAATGAACCAATGACAGTGCTGAGACGTGTGAATTTTCCCTGGTATGATTTGCCAGAAACAGCGCATCTACTCGACGAACTTTACGTTCATCTGCGCACCTTTTTGACCGAAATGGGCTTCAAAGATATAGGGTCAAGGTTATCTCGAAATGAATATCGCTACGAATGGCAATGCCCCGACCTGTTGCTCTCGCAAGCTTGCGGGTGGGACCTGGTTTGCGATCCTTCCATTTCTTTGCAGGCTGTCTGCACCCCTCTTTTCAATCTGCCCGGCAATCGAGCGGGCCAGTACTTTAGCTACGTTCTCGTTCGCGCAAAGAGTCCCTTTGAAAAACTTGTCGATCTAAAAAGCACCAGAGCCGCTATCAACTCAAAACGTTCCCATTCGGGAATGAGCGCATTTAGAAAACCGCTTGCCGATTTAGGTCAGGGCGACAATTTTTTTTCTGAAGTTCTTGTTTCTGGTAGCCATGATCAAAGCCTAAACCTCTTATGCCAAAATGAGGTCGACGTCATTTGCATCGATGCCGTCACCTATCACTTGATCCAAGACTTAAATCCAAAAAGACTTGAGTCAGTCCGAATTCTGCACACGACCGATGGCGCCGCCGCTCCACCTTATGTCACCCTCTCGAGCTATGACGCCAAAAGTGTTCACCAATTGAGGTGCGCTCTCGAGCATTGCTTTAAAAGCCCAGTCGCGCGTAAAATTTTTGAGCGACTTCGAATCGAAGGATTTTCAGATTATCGACCCGAAGAATACAACCAAATCAAAGAGCTCAACGACCGTTACCAAGAGTTTAAACTGAGTGCCAATGTGACGGGAGCGTCTAAACCGACAAACGCGCCAAGGCCGACTCAAGCGTGGCCACCTGCTCCTTTGAGTCATCAAGTTGACGGCGGCCTTGCTCAACAATATCAGCCGGCGCATTAGAAACGAAATTCGAATCACTCAAGCGCTTACTAAGCGCAGCCGTGTCTTTCTTGATCTTCTCAATGGTTTTGGTGATCCGTTTGATTTCTTCTGCAATGTCCACCAGCCCCTCAAGCGGCACAATCACTTCGACCTTCATCTCGCCAACCTGCACGGGCTGAACGGCGCACTTGCTTAGGTTTGAGCTGGCCTCAATCTCGCATTTTTCTAATTTAGAAAGGGCCATCACTGTCGACTTGTTTTCGCCAAGGACTTTTTGACTGCGCGCATCCCCTGGCACCAAACGAGCGGTGATTTTTTGGCCCGGCTTGATTCGATTTTCGCCGCGAATATTGCGAATGGCCGAGATCACCTCACGCACCAAATCGACGTTCATAGCCACTTCTTCTGACCCCAAAGCCAAAAGATTTTTGTCGGCCTTCACCGTTGGATAGCTATCTAGCATGAGAACTTCAGAACGAATGGGCAGTTTCTGATAAATCTCTTCGGTGATAAACGGAATAAACGGATGAAGCAGACGCACCACTCGGTTCAATGTCTGTGCTAGCACCAATTGGGTAGCCACTTTCTCACCAGAATCGGCAGCGGTATCGCTCAATTGCGGCTTAATAAATTCCAAATACCAATCGCACAAAATATGCCAAACAAAAGAATAGATCGTACTCGCCGCTTCAGAAAACCGATAAGCCTTAAAATGCTCATCCATTTCTCGCTCGACCACGCCAAGTTTATACAAAACCCATTGATCGGCGTCGCTCAGATCTTTTTTTACCGGAAGCGCCTCGGCCCCCTCACTCGGCACCTTAAAATCTTTCAGCGCATTCAAAGAAAATCTGGCGGCGTTCCACAGCTTGTTCATAAAGTTGCGATAACCCTCGAGCCTTTGCAGCGAAAATTTCAAATCGCGCCCGCCAGAGACTTGAGACAGCAAGGTGAAGCGCAGCGCATCTGCGCCATGATCTTCGATCAGTTGAACAGGGTCTTCGGCATTACCCAAAGACTTGGACATTTTTTTGCCCTCAGCGTCCCGAATCACCCCATGGATGTACACAGTCCGAAACGGAACGTCTTTTTTGAATTCAAGGCCCATAATGATCATTCGAGCGACCCAGAAAAAGATAATGTCAAAGCCCGTCACCAAAACGGATGTTGGATAAAAAGTTTTTTGCAGTTCCGTGTCTTCGGGCCAACCCATGGTTGAAAAAGGCCAAAGCGCCGAACTGAACCACGTATCTAAAACGTCTTCTTCTTGTGCCAAGAGGTCCGAACCACAATGCGAACAGCGCGTGGGATCGACTTCGGCCACTGTGATCTGATGGCAGCTGCCGCAATACCAGGCCGGAATTCGGTGGCCCCACCAAAGTTGGCGAGATATGCACCAATCTTGAATAATGCCCATCCAGTGCAAATAGGTCTTTGTCCATGATTCAGGCTCAAAGCGAATCGTTCCACTTTCGACAACGCGCTTGGCTGGCTCCGCCAGATTACCCATTTTGACAAACCATTGTTCCGACAAAAAGGGCTCGACCACGCAGCCCGTTCGCGAACAGTGGCCCACCTGATGCGTATGAGGTTCTACTTTGATCAGCAGCCCCTGTTCTTCAAGATCCGCCACCACGCGCTTTCGCGCTTCTTGCACCTTTAAACTCTGATAGGCTCCTGCATTTTCATTTAATGTCCCGTCGCGATTGAGAATATTGATCTGCGGCAAGCCATGCCTTTGACCGACCTGGTTATCATTGAAGTCGTGGGCTGGCGTGATTTTCACCACACCTGAACCAAAACTTTTTTCAACGTACTCATCAGCCAATATTGGAATTTTTCGAGTCGTCAGCGGCAACTGCACCTCTTGGCCCACCATCTGAGCATACCGATCGTCTTCAGGGTGCACCGCCACGGCCGTATCTCCGAGCAGCGTTTCGGGCCGAGTTGTGGCCACAACCAAAAATCCCGAGCCATTCGCGAGAGGATATTTGATGTGATAGAGCTGACCTTTGATTTCTTTAAACTCAACTTCTAAATCTGAAATGGCCGATTCGAGCGCCGGGCTCCAATTGATCAATCTCAGACCCTTGTAAATCAAACCCTTATTGTAGAGATCAACAAACGTTTTTCGTACGGCCTTTGACACACCTTCATCGAGCGTGAAACATTCGCGATCCCAATCGCACGAATCTCCGAGCCTCTTCATCTGCTCAACAATTCGCCCGCCGTATTGCTCTTTCCACTTCCACACGCGCTCAACAAATTTTTCGCGCCCAAGATCGTGCCGTGTGAGCTTTTCTTTTTTCAATTCACGCTCAACCACACTTTGAGTGGCAATCCCGGCGTGATCCGTGCCCGGCATCCACAAAACGTTGAAACCATGCATGCGCTTCCAACGCACCAAAGTGTCTTGAATCGAGTGGTTGAGCGCGTGCCCCAAATGCAGCTGCCCGGTTACATTCGGCGGAGGCAAAATCACGCTGTAGGGCACCTTTGTGGACTGATCGAGCGCCCTAAAACAGCCGGCCTCATTCCACCAAGAGTAAATTCGTTGTTCAACTTGAGCTGGGTCATAGCGATCTGGGAGTTGCATAATGTCTCTTAGAGTACCATCAAAGGCCCATTGGGCACAAGATGAGAGCCTGGCGGCGCAAAGAGCGCCTAGCGTTAATTCTTGAATTCTCAGCCGCTTCGAGATTTGCTCGCGCTTTACTCTAGTTAAGGAACATATATGAAATGGACCAGGTCAAAAGATGGGGCGATTTGTGGAGTGATCAAAGGGATCGCCAAGACACTTGATATGTCAGTTGGCGCACTTCGATTGCTTTGGATCTTGTCTGTGTTCTTTTTCGGTTTTGGTCTTTGGATTTATTTCATGCTGGCCATTGCACTCCCTCGCGAAGATCGAGTCGAGCAGGCCAAACAGCCCTGGGTGCTTGGCGTGTGCTCAAAGCTCGCAAAGCGCGCCGATGCTGAAGTTGGAATCATTCGTTTTCTAACAATTCTGCTCACGTTTCTGGGGGGACCTGCAACGGTCATCGGTTATGTCATTTTGTACTTTATTTTAGAAGACAAGACTCAAGCACCAAGTTCAGAGAGCAGACCCGCAACCCCGCCCTCTACCGTATAAACATTCTGGTAGCCCGAGCGCTCAAGCTGCACCTTCAGCTTGGCGCTGAGTGCCCCTTCGTTACAAATCAAAACAACCGGCAAAGACTCATCCACTTTGTTGCCCTTTAACCAAGTGATAACGTCTGATGAATTGAGCGTGGTGGCCCGTGCCAATAGCCTGTTCACAGCTTCAGAAGACGAGTCCTTCACCTCTCGCAAATCAAAAAACAGGTAGCGAGCCGGGCTCATCAAAATGTTCTCTAACTGAAATAGTCCAATCTCCATCAAGACCTCGCAAGGCCCGATTGGGGAATCTCTGTGCGTACGCGCAGCAAGAGAGCGGCGGCGACCGCGATAAAACCAACCGAGAGCCAAAAGGGCGCCACCATCGAGAGCTGTTGGTAGGCGAGTCCACCGAGCGGAGGACCTGCGATTCGCGCTAAACTCGAAAGGCTCTGCGCCACACCCATGTTGTGCCCTTGAGTGGACTGTGAACTTTTAAGGCTGATGCTTCCGTTGAGTGAGGGTAGGGTCAACCCACTTCCCAGACCCAAAACTGTAACCGCCAAGGCCATCGAATAGAGCCCCTGGCCTAAACCTAGCCCGGCAAAACCTAGCGCGCTCAAAGCCAATCCGATAAACATCAAACGCCGCTCACCCCAAATCGGCATCATCCTTCTGACTAATCCACCTTGAGTGATGGCCAAGATGATCCCGATGTAGGCAAAACCGAAGCTCGCCGTGGCCAAACCCCACCCGAAGGCGTCTTGGACATACAAAAAGAGTGACGCCTCCATTGTGGCCATGGCCATAGTGTTGAGACCCGCCGAAAAAACGAGCGGCCCAAGAACGGGCGTCTGAAGCGAATCCCAAATTCTCTTAAATCGCGCCTTTCGCTCACTCTGGTTTCGTTTTTCAAGAGGCAAACTCTCGGGCAGATACTTCAGTGCCGCCGCAAAATTAAGTAAACAAATAAGAGCGGCAATCAGCGCCGGAAAACTTTCCCCTAATGGCGGACTCGATCCTAAATAAACTCCGACTTTGGCCATGACACCGCCTAAGAACGGGCCGAGCACAAACCCGATTCCAAACGCGGCTCCCACTAGGCCCATCCCTTTGCTACGGTTTTTCTCGTCGGTGATGTCGGCCACATATGCCATTGCCGTTGAAATATTAGCTCCAAAAATGCCGGCGAATGTTCGTGCGACCACGAGGGCCCAAAAATGCGGAGCGAAGGCAAAAGCCGTATGCGCTAACGCCGCACCAAATAGACTCATAAGAATAATCGGCCGACGACCAAAGCGATCGCTGAGCCCACCCCATATGGGAGAAACCAAAAATTGCATCGCCGAATAAACGCTCATCAGCAAGCCCACTTCGAGGGGCGTTGCACCAAAATGTTCTGCCAAATACGGATTCAGAGGAATGATAATTCCAAACCCGATCAAATCGACAAATACCGTAACAAAGACAATCCAAATGCGCCGATCCATAAATCTCCAATTCCAACTGGTACGATTCGCGACTCTGGTTTAAGATTGGGGCAATGGCTCAATACATACGAAATATGCGGAAAATGCATTTGAAAACCATTGTTTGCGCCGTGTTTTTCTCGATTTGTGCAGATGGCGCCGACACACCGGCCTCGATGAAGCCAGGAAGCTACCGTGTAGGCACAGATTTTCGCTATTTCTCTTCGAAAGCCAATTACAAATCGGGTGGTGGCACATCGAAAGAGCTCGCCAATGGCTCGAGCTTCATGCACATACACAACGGTTATTTTGGCGAATACGCTGTTAGCCGCCCATTAAGAGTTCGAGGTGGATTGGATCTGGGATTCACGCGCTCAGAGGATGGAACCACAACGAGAGACAATTCAGGCCTAAAAGATATTCAGCTTGGAGCCCAGTACGATGTCTTATCTTCGCGCCGGTTTGCGCTCACTCCGGATGCCGAATTTGTTTACCCGATTTTTCGCGTCGAGAGCGGCACAGACGATTCACTCATTGGTGAAGGCGCCATGGAACTTCAGGGGGGCACCTGGGCCATAGCCAAATTTTCTTCGATCAACCTGGTGAGTTTTTTGGGAATGCGCTACCGCGACGAAGGCCGATCGTTTATTTTGCCCTATCGGCTAGGGGCGCAATATCGATCATCAAGTTTTTCTTGGCTCGGAGAATTGCGGGGCTTTCGAACCTTCACAGACGATTCTAAGAGTAACAACCGCAGTGAGCGCGAAAGCGTGACCACAAGAGTGAATGGCGGAAGCCTCTACTTTTATAGCGTAAATCCTGAACTTATGGAGCTCGCCACCCAAGCCGGATTTGGATTTGGAGAGTGGCAAGTGGTCGCCGAGCTCGCTTGGTCGATCAACGGAGCGAGCTACGCCGACGGATGGACTCTCGGCGGTGGACTCAGATATCAGCCTGGGTCAACTCAGTCTGCCAGAGCCACTCGCCGAGTTAGATCTGAAGAATTTCGCATCGAAGATGAAGAAAAATATGATGACGAGCTCTTTCAAAAGTCATCGCCTGCCATTAAAAAGAAGAAACCCGTTAGAAGGGTCAGAACTCGCCGGCCTGTGCAAAAGAAAGCCAAGTCCGTCGATCAGCTTCTAAAAGAAACTGAAAGCGAACTCGAAGAGCAACACTGAGATTGGGCGAAGTCTAATCTAGATCGAGATTCATTTTCTTTTGCAAAGCTTCAGAAACTCTATTTTTCAATGCCTGTGCATCGTCCCGATCATCTGGATGTTGCAAGGGCCGAGTTTCTAGAGTTGGGCTTGGCATGATCTTTTGACCTTGCTCGAGCATCGTCAAATGACTGTGCACGAGTGCCTTAAGATTGTTTTCAAATTGCATACGAACTTTTTTAAGCTCCGTAATTTCAGCATAAATGCGTTTTAGCGAATCGCGAGATTCGCGCACGATCATTTCGGCCTTCTGATTGGCGTCGTTGATTATGAGCTTAGACTCACGTTCAGCATCGACCTGCATTTTCTCAGACATACGCGTGGCTGTAGTGATGGTGCTCTTTAAAAGCTCATCTCGCTCACGGTACTCGGCAATGGCCAGCTCCTTTTCACGCATGGACTCACGAAGCGAATTTCGCTCTTTGATCACGGTCTCAAGTTCTTCTGCGATGAGGCGCAAGAAGTCCATGACTTCGTCAGGATCAAATCCCATCATTTTTCTGTGAAACGTCTTATGCGCAATGTCGATCGGAGCTATTCTCATGTCTGATATCCCCCTAGAGACAGGATAGCTGCCCCTAAATTCAACGCGCAAGTCTAATCTTCACTGAGTTCACGATCTCGAAGAGCGGCCTTCTCAAAAGAGTAGCGGAGCAGACGCTCGACCTCGAGTTCTCGCATAGAATCCAAGCCTGCAGCGGTAATCCCCTTTTTCGAGGTCACTTTGCTCTGAAGATCAACTAGACCTTGGGGCTGGGACTTGAGTGCAAGCTCTGAGGCTCCCAAAAAAGTCTGAATCGTCATGGCGAGTGCATCCTCAGGATCGATCTCATGTTCTTCGAGCCACTCTTGCCAATATTGCATGAGTTCGAGCACAAAACCGACGCCCGCACTGGTGGCCACCGAAAAAGCTTCGAACGCATCACCTTCTTCTAACTTATAAACAAGCCCAATGGGTGAGAACATGCGCTCCATCCAGCGGTCGATACGCACATTTGAACCAACCGTTGCGTAACCAAAGGCGCCCCGTTCGACTCGCGCCGGAGTGTTGGCCATCACACGCACCAAGTTCGTGCATTGAGGCAAAAGTTTTTTGAGTCTACGAAGTGAAATTCCTGCTGCCAAACTCACCACCACTTGATCCGACGTGAAACTCGTCGCAATGGGCTCTATCGCCGCGACCAAATCTTGCGGCTTCACCGCTAGAATCACGACGTTGGCTTTGTCGACCAGGTCTTCATTCGTAGAAGCGAGCCCCACTCCCAATTGCTCAACCAACTTTTTGGCTTTGCCCGGCGTGCGATTCGAAACAAGAATTTCTTCGGGAGTTGTTAGATTTTGTCCAAGCCAGGCGCTAACTAGCACCTGACACATGTTTCCTGAACCGATAAACCCAACTATTTCTTTCATTCTATTCCTTCTTTAACTTTCCACTTCAATTTCTAACTTTCTCTCGGGCCAAAAAGATCTGTTCCCACCCTCACAAACGTGGCGCCTTCTTCGATCGCCACTTCAAAATCATGACTGGTGCCCATAGAAAGTTCATTCATAGGATGCTTCGAGATCTCGGTAGAACTCAGACTTGATCGAAATCTTTCGAGACACTGCCTGGTCATAACAAAATCCCCTCGAACACGCTCAGGGTCTTGTTCTAACGGTGGCATGCACATCAAACCTAATATTTTTAGGCCCGGCATATGAACTGATTTTGAAAAAAGATTTTCTAAACCCTCTTTGTCCATTCCGCCTTTTGTCGTCTCTCCGCCAGAGTTGAATTGCAAAATCACTCGTACAGGATCTCGCATTTGCAAGTTCGATAGTTGCTCGGCGTGGTCCAGCCGACTTAAGGAATGTATCACCGAAAAGTGACCCGCAATCGTTTTGATTTTATTTGACTGCAAGCGCCCAATGAAGTGCCATTCTAAATTCGACACCGCCATTTCACTTTGTTTTTCGAGCGCCTCACTCACATAATTCTCTGCAAACCGGCAGAGCCCCTGAGCATACAGCTCTCTTATTTTTTCGATGGGTTGTTTTTTAGAAACTCCAAGAAGCTTCACGGTCTCGGGGCTCCGCCTCGCCCGCTGGCAAGCTGAAATCACGCGCGCCTGAACTTGCTCGAGGCGACTTGGGCTCATTTTGAATCTTTCGAAATCATTTTTAGCTGCCATCCAAACTCAACACACAAAGCTTGAAAGCGCTCAATAGGTAGACCGACAACATTGGCCCACGAGCCTTCAACTTTGGCCACAAACTTTGCGGCCTCACCTTGAATACCATAGCCGCCCGCCTTGTCCATGGGTTCACCAGACTGCACGTAGGTCTGGATCTCGGCCATTGTCAGCTTTCGAAATTCAATTTCGGTCGTTACATATCCAGACCAAGATCGAGCGGAGGCCGATTCAATCAATGCCAATCCAGTAACGACTTTGTGCGTCGAACCTGAAAGTAAGCTCAAAAAATGCGCCGCCTCTTCTGCAGATCGGGGCTTGCCTAAGATTTGGTCACCTAGGCCCACCAAGGTGTCGGCGGCCAGCACTAAAAAACCTTTTGATTTCAAGATGTTGTATTGATCAATGGCGGCCCTGGCCTTATCTGTCGCAATTTGAGTCGCGTTGACCTCGATGTTCAGGTTTTCATCAATATTTTCCGATACTTTTACTGGGTAAGTGCGGAAATCGTAATGTTCGTCCCTTAAAAGCTCTCGACGCCTGGGGGACTGACTTGCCAACACGAGTTGCAACATATGTCTCGTGTTTAAAGCATAAGCCTGGGGATGGGAATGCTGAGTTTCGATTTTTTCATACTTATTTCTGGATTGAGCATGGCGGCGCTCAGCGTCTACCTTTTTGCAACCGCCATTTTCAGCAATAGCACGGATGCCGAAGCCCTTGCTTGGGCCTCTGGAAACGAACCGATCACCTCAAAGAGCGGCCTCGTCAATTTCTCAAGGCCTCTCGTTCACAATTTCACTCTTCAGCACGCTCAAAGAATCAAAGGCATTAACTATCGCAAAAAGATCTCACGGCTCTTACTCACAGCGGGTCTTGCTCAGGAACTCAACGAAGACGAGTTCATAGGACTAAAGATACTTTGGGGAATCTTTTTTCCAGCCGCGTTCATGATCATGAACTTTGCACTGCAAATGAACCTCAGCTGGTATATTTTTATCGGCGTGGGTTTTGTCGGCTGGATATTTCCGAATGTCTACGCCTCAACACAAAAACGCACTCGCTATGTGGCGGTCGTGATTGATCTTCCCTTTTTCATCGACCTCATGGCGCTCAGTACAGAAGCCGGTCTTGATTTTATGGGAAGCCTTCAGCGCATAGTCGAAAAGGCAGAAGACAGCGTGCTGGCCGATGAGCTACGTCTTGTTCTCAAAGACATCAAACTGGGCTCGTCTCGCCGAGAAGCACTCACTCGGCTTGCCGACCGGCTTGATATCCCCGAGATCACAAGCTTCGTAGCCGTGGTTCGAGACGCCGAAGAAACCGGTGCCAGCATTGCGCAAGTTCTCAAAGATCAATCGATTCAAATGCGTCTCGAAAGATTTGTTCGCGCCGAAAAGGCGGGAGCTCGGGCCTCTCAGGCTATGCTCATTCCGTTGATGTTTTTGATTTTGCCGGCGGTTTTCATCATGGTCTTCTCACCCGTAGTCCTTCAATTTTTCTATGGGGGCAAGTGATGAAGCTCATCAATGAAACGCAAAAAACCACACTCATTGAAAATTTAGAAATCGCCAAAACATTTGTCACACGAAACCGAGGGCTACTTGGTCGCCATGAACTTAGCGAAAACTCAGCTCTCTGGATTTGGCACTGCAACGCCATTCACACGTTTTTTATGAAGTTCGCCATTGATGCCGTTTTTATCGACCGCAACATGGTGGTTCGAAAACTCAAGAACAATGTTAAACCGGGACGCATTGTGCTTCCGGTGCTAAGAGCCTCGAGCGTTATTGAATGCCAAGCGGGATTCATCAAACGCCATGGTCTCAATTTAGGTGACAAGCTGCATGTGGATCATTCGATTTCTTAACGGCCCGTTGGCCGGACAAGTTGTGCCCGTGACCAAAAGTCCCACGATCGTGGGGCGAGCGGCCACTTGCGACATTCGACTCTCCACAAACAATGTTTCAAAGGAACATTGTCAGCTCGAGACGTTTGATGACAAGCTCATCGTGTCGGATCTGGGCTCGCGCAACGGCACCTTCGTCAATGGCGTGCAGGTGCGTTCAACCAAATTGCGAACTGGTGACAAGCTCGCATTTTACGACACCTTCGTTGAGGTGCAACAGGTTCCAGATTCTTGGGCGAATCGACTGAATCAGCCTCAACTTGGATCGGCGGCGGTTCAGTACTATCCTCAGCCCGCCATGCAGGCCCCGATGCCGCAAGCGGGACAAATGCCCGAACATGATCCCGCTCAGCAAAATATCCAAAACGTTTCACGCGTTTGGATGCAGAATCTGCAATCTTATTCGAACCGAGTCGTCCTGCCTGGAATCTATCAACTTCCCAGAAGTGTGGAATTCAAATGGGTGATGGCCGGATTTATGGCGTTGTTTATTCTTTTGGTGACGACTCTGTCTACGATTCCACTCGTGAGAATTTTAAAAACCAGCCTCGAAGAAGAAAGCCAACAACATGCCGTGACTATTGCCACAACACTGGCGCGGGTCAACTCGAGCTTTTTGGCAGGCGGACAAGAGAGTTCGACGTCGGTAGAAATTGCCACCAGTCGCCCTGGCGTCACCAAAGCGTATCTTATCTCGAATGTTGACGGGAGCATCGTCTCGCCCGCGCGCGAAGCGGGGTCGTATCCCGAAATCCCCTATGTTCACGAAGGCAGAAAGCTCACCAAAGACTCGGTCGTTCAAGTCGACGACAGCACCATCGTGGCCATGGTGCCCGTTCAAATTTTCAACCAAAGCACGGGCAGTCAATCGATCAGCCACTGGGCCGTGGTCTTTTACGACATGAGCGCGTTGGCCGTCGACAACGCCCAAGTGCTCAGCTTGTTCATCACCACTTTGTTCATTAGCTTGGCACTCGGTGCGATTCTCTTTTTCTTTTTATACAATCTCGTCGAACACCCCATTCGCAGCATCAACAGTCAGCTCGATGTGGCGCTCAAAGAGGGGCACGAAACGGTTCACGTCGACTACAATTTTCCGGCCCTTCAACTCTTGGTGGCCAATATCTCAAGCGCTCTCTCACGCTCGAGTGGTGGAGACTCGAATCGAAGTTCAGCCATTGAACACGACCGAAATCGTGAGATCTCAAATCTGGTCGAGCTTTTTGGTTTTGCGGCAATGGGAGTTCGCGCCCAAGACCTTACGATTGCCGCCGTCAACCCGGCTCTTGAATCTCGACTAGGAGCCGGAGCTCTTGAACTTTCATCAACCACGATCAACGAACTCAGTGACCAGGCGCTCAAGCTCAGTGTGAAAGATCTCATTGAAAGAGTAGATAAGAATCCCGACGAA
Organism: Bdellovibrionales bacterium; assembly: GCA_041738165.1. Lineage (GTDB taxonomy): Bacteria > Bdellovibrionota > Bdellovibrionia > Bdellovibrionales > UBA1609 > JALHOQ01. Next base: position 8,219 of record JBGSQJ010000021.1, on the reverse strand, counting down.
ATGGCGTCGAATGAACTTGAGTTTAGCGGAGTGAACTTTCAGATTGTCGCTCAAGGTGTATATGGATCTACGGCATTGGCCTATTACTTGATTGTTCTTCTACCTTTGGAGGAAGAAGAATGAGCCAAGCTGCGCTGTCCATTAAAGGAATGCCTGAGTCAAAATGGACCGTGATCAACGGCGCCATGAAAGGAACCGTTCGCTTAATTGGACTTCCACAATTCACAATCGGAAGAAGTCCCGACTGCGAATTCATTATTGTCAATGACCCCAAGTGCAGTCGCCAGCATGCAAAGGTCGTGTATGGAGTCGGTGGCTATGAGATTCATGGTCAAAGCGAAAAAAATGCGGTGTTCGTGAACGACCGCGAAATTCAACGAGCCCCTTTGCAAGATGGTGACGTGGTTCGTATTGGCGACACTGAAATTCAATTCAACATGACTTCTATGCCCCAACTGCAGGTGGTGCCGACAGCCGCACCCGCGCCCGCAATGGTGTATCCACAGGGGTACCCCCAACAACGAGGCCGAGCCCGCCCTGTTGGGAAGTCCAATTCGAAAAAATGGATTGTCTATGGCGCTCTGGGTTTGATTTTGACTTGGCTACTTTGGCCATCCGCCAAAAAGAAGACTGAGATTTCAATTCGAGATGAACAACAGATACAAGCCGATATTGAAGCGGCCAACAAAATGAGAGACGCCGCAGAAATGCAGCAACTCCAGAGGGTCGATCGCAGCGTGAGCGCCAGGCAGGCCCAAGAGAACTATGTTCGCGGCTTTCGTGACTTTCAAACGAGCCAATTTGAAAGGGCCATGATCAGTTTCAATGCCTGTTTAGCCCTGAACCCCGACCATGCGCTTTGCAATCGATACGCTCGTCTAAGCCAAAGAAAGTTCAACGAACTCGTTCAATACGAAATGGTTTTGGGGCGAAAATACCGCGACCAAAATCAGTTCAAATCGTGCAAAGCCTCTTTTCGAAACGCCATGGTTATGGTCAAGGATGCTTCGAGCCCAATTTACCGCGAGGCCAAGGCCAACTACGACGCCTGTAGCCGTTTGATTGAGGGGCGGTACTAGTGGCCAAAATAACCGTCAAACTCAATGGTCAGGTGATTGCCTCTGTCGAACTCGAAAATGGCACGACGTACATTGCGGGGCGAGCCTCAGATGCCCAAATCGTTTTGCCCGATCAACGCGGTCTCTCGAGACATCATCTTAAATTTTTTCAACAAGACGATGTATGGATTTGTGAGGCGCTTTCTAAGTTTGTACCCATACAAGTCGGTGCCGAATCCGTAGAAGTTCTAGAGCTCGGGCAGTCGACCACGTTTACGGTTTCACCTTTTGAATTTAGCTTTGAAACCGAAAGCCGACATGAGCCCGAAATCAATTCTGAGGAGCCGCTCTCTGGCAACCTCCCAGCGAAAATCGAGGTTCACACTGAGCTTGATGACAACACCGAACCCAAATTCTCAGGCGACGCCACTGTGGCTGGCAGGTTCCAGCAAAATTTAATTCCTTACTTGCGGCTTTCTTATCCCAATTCTACAGAAGACGAAGTCTTGAAACTTGAAGGACATCTTTGGGTTGCAGGCCGAGAGTCCGCATGTGAGATTCCAATATCCAGCTCTCATGCGAGCCGTCGTCATTTTGAAATCACTCGCACCCAAGAGGGGTTTTACGTCGTCGATCTCGGCAGCTCAAATGGCACAAAGGTCAATGGACAAAGAATTCCCGCACATGAGCCTTACCGAATCGAGAGTGGCGACGAAATCAGCATTATGAACGTGGTCATTGAATTTGAGATCCGTGACACTCAATTTGAAAACCGAATTAGCCTGCTGCCTGCCATCAACGCGATTAATCCCATGTTGAATTTGCCGATGACGGGCTGGGAGTCTCCACAGCTTCTCTTGCCTGGCGGTGAACACGCTTACCCCCAGATCGGAATTCAAGAGGCCCCGCCAACTAAAATGAGCAAGGCCACCAAATGGCTTCGTAACAAAGATGGACGAATCAACAAAGTTCGCGTTTTGATCGTCGCAATCGCACCGCTTGTGTTGATAATGGCGGCACTTCCAGAACAAAAGCGCAAGCCGGCATCCGATTCCAAAGAAAAAAAGGGAATCGTATATGAAAACTTGAACTTAGAACAGCAAAGTACGGTGAAAGATTCTTTCAATTTAGCCAAGACCCTTTATGTACAAGGTAAATATGCGCTCTGCGTGGCCGAGCTCGCAAAGGTTCACGATCTGGTTCCTCAGTTTGACAACTCCAAAGAACTGCAGTCATTTTGCGAGCAGGGCCTCGAGCTCGTTCGAAGACAGCAAGATGCCGAGCGCAAACGCAAAGAGCGTGAAGCCCTCGAGCGGCAAATCGCCAACTATGTAGAAAACTGCAAAAATAATCTCTCTAAAACCGCAACAGTTGACGAAACTAGGGTCTGTTTGGCCGACGCCATGGTGCTGTCACCAGAAAATCCAATGGTCGTGGCCATGCTTCACTCGGCCCAGCAACGTGAAGAAGAACAGCGCTTTTTGGCTGCACAGAAAAAAGAACTGAACGCCAAAGTAGAAAGCGGTGAGGCCCACTATCGCCGTGCCAAACGAATCGCGAGCCAAGGTCCTATACCTAACGCCATTCGCGCCTATGAAAAGTTCTTGAATACTGAGTATCCCCACATCGATGATGAAAAGGCTCAAGCGCGCCGCGAACTCGCAAGTTTGCGAAAAGAATTAAAGACCAAAGTTGATTTTCTGCTCGATCAGTGTCGAACGCTCGGTTCAAAAGAGCAATTCAAAGACGCGTACATTTCATGTGACAAAGCTGTGAAGGTCGACACCACCAACACAGAAGCCAAAGAAATTCGTGGCCGCATGGAGAGTTCGCTCAGAAAAATAATGAAAATCATTTATCAAGACAGTGTGCTTGAAGAGAGTCTAGGAAATGTCGACAGCGCCAAAGAAAAATGGCGAAAGATTGTCGAGCAAGACTTGAGCCATGGCGAATACGCCAAAAAGGCCAAAAGTAAACTGCGAAAATACGAGGGCTTTTGATGGCCTTCGTCGAGCGATCTTACTCTGGAAAACTATTTCGGCCCACCCCAGAAGTGGCAATTGAAGACGGCAATGGCTTTGGAGTGATCGCGACCCCGTGGGGCACTCGCCCGTCTGCTGAAAAAGTCACAGAGACGGTCCGAGACCACGTGTTGTCATCAAGTCAGGATCTTGAGGCCACGTCGCCTTTTCAAAAATTGAGCTGCATCTCACCGCTGGCCAACACTCTTCGAGTCGCCATGATGCTCGCCAACGACACTGTTTATAGAGAAGAGAATAAGGCTGAGTATCAATCGGGCCTCGAGCTTGTTCTTTTTGCACATTCTGAGGGAGAATTCGCGTTTGCCCAAGTCGGGCTTCCGAATCTTTATTTGGCTAGACCCGGATTCTCGTGGATTCCGCTCAGTGTTCAAATGGATTTATCCACAGAATTGAGCACGGTGAACCACATATTTCCACCCCTCCCGCAGAATCTCATTGGGATTCACACAACCACCAATATGATCGTCTCGAGCATTATGACTCGACCAGGAGATCGAATCGTTTTCTTAAGTCACTCAGTTCCTTCGAGTATGGTTTTTTCAACACCGTTTGAGAAAACTGGACTCGATCAAATCACCCAGAGCCTCTCTCACCAATACCCCGAAGTGCCCTTTTGGCTTGGCGTACTTGAACTTTGATTTCGACTTTGAAACAATAGTGAAATCGTGGATTTAATTTATGGACCAGTTCAAAGTTTAAGATACGGCTCTAGCTTGGGCGTCAATTTGCTGGGCGCCGAGAAAGTCTGTTCGTACAACTGCCATTACTGTCACTTGGGCCCCACAGAAATGACTCTAAATAAAGCTCGTAAGGAATACATCTATCCATCGATAGATGATCTCCAGCAGGCGTTTCGCAAGTACATCCAGCAGTCCGTAAAAATCGATAACATTGTGGTTTCAGGAAATGGCGAGCCCACTCTTTACCCCGAATTTGAAGCGGCCATGCAGGCCATCTGCGAGCTTCGTGACACGCACCTGCCTGGCATAAAAATCGTCGCCCTATCAAATGGCGCTCACTTAGACATTAAAAAAGTGATTTCCGGTCTGAACCTCATTGATGAACCCGTTATCAAAATCGATGCGGGCAATGATCGAATTTTGCAATCCCTCAACCAACCATTGGTTCGCACCACCCTTGAAAAGCTTTTGTCGCACCTACCTAAACTCTCGTCTTTCGTGTCCCAGTCCCTTTTCGTAAAAGGTGAAATTGATAATTCTCAAGCCGAAACCATCGATGAATGGATTGAAATTATGGGAATTTTGAAACCCAAAACCATTCAAATCTGCACGTTATCGAGATCCAGCAAAGTCCATCCAGGTCTATTGCGCCTCGAAGAAGATGAACTTTATGGAATTGCGTTTAAATTAAAAAAGCGAACCACCTTAGAGGCTCAAGTTTTTAGCTAGTGAACTGAAGGGTGGGATCGTCAGCAAATACTCAACGGCATGTGGAGATCCCGGTAAGTCTCTGCGCACATGCCACCTGGCGCTGTTAAGATAATTCATCCAGCCGACCTCTTGATCCAACTTAAAAAGAAGGTAGCTGCGATTGAAACGATCTTGAGCCATCAACTTGCCTTCAACCGTTTTCGCTTCCCGCCAGTCGGCCAACGCCAAAAGCTTTTCGTCGTGACAAAATGCTCGCGCCTCTTGACCCCGAGATTGAAGCATCTGAATACATGGCGTTTTCGGCGGGGCAACGGTTTCTCCTAAATGCACCGAGGCGACGTAGTCACCAACAGAGTCGCTCATTTTCTCGGCCAATCTTTTGACTTCAATCCAATTGCCGTCCCGCAAAGCCATGCGCAAATACCAGTACGCCCACGGTTCGCTCCCCGATTTTGGATACCCCAAACCCTCCGCGTGCCAAACATCCTGCGCCACTTTGATCTGGACAAGTGGGTTTTCACTCATGCCTGAAAACGGCTCGAGGTTCATCTCACCCACTAGATTGAGGATGTCATGGTTGAGTGAAAGCCAAAGCGGATCGTTCGAACGCAAACTGGACATCTCAAGTCGATCGGTCAACGTGTTGTAGATCAATGGCTTTGCATCGTGAACATAGAGAAACTGCCCTTGGCGAATCGACCATCGAATGCCCAGACCGGCGGTCCACGAGGGCCAACCCGTCTCGGTCAGAATCAGGCGATTTTCAGACCAATTGGGCTCGGGGTGACGAAGCACCTGATTCAAATCTACGGACGCCCAGGGCAAAATCGAATCACTGTTTTGTTTTCCAAGCCAAGAGAGAATGGTTCGTCCGACGTCAACGAGACTCATGTTTCGATCAACAGCCCATTGAATCACATTGTCTTTTTCTCGCCGCGCCGGTTTGATGAACAGCGCCACTTGAGTTGAGGCCGAACGCAAATCCAGAACGTCGGGCTGGGCGCCTTGGTTTGAAAAGCCATTTGTCCCGACCAATACAAGATGCGTGGAATGCCACCGCTTGCTGCGTTTGAGCCAGGTAATAAAAGATCCCAAAGACTCCATGACTTCGCCCACTTGACTGTCTCGCCCAAGCGGCCTCAGCTCACCCGCGTTGTTGAAAGTTTCAGAATCCGGAAACTGCAAGTCGGCCAAAAACAGTGTTAAAAAAAACGGCGAGTCGGCGGCCATCGATTGAATCCAGTGCCGCCCAATGCGAAAAACCTCTTGCGCTGGCCGATACAGGTTATTTTTTGAAATATTGAGCGGGTCATCGAAGACTTCAAAACCCTGTGCCAAGCCCGACTTTCTCCAGATGGGGGCCCCACCCGAGATGAAAGCCGTATGAAAATTTCTCTCGAGCGCCACTTCGGCGGCTGTTTGAAATTTGGCCGAGAGAAAATCTCGACCGTTGTGGCGCACCATGTGTTCGAGTGGATAGAGTCCCGTCATGATCGAGGACAAAGTGGCTTGGCTCATCGTGGAGGGAGTGAAAGCATGGGAGAAACGCACGGCTTCATCACATACGACCTTGAGCCCATCAAAATCAGCCTGACCTATCTCCTCGCCATCGCAGCTAACAGAGTCAAAACCCAGACCTTCGATAGCCACAACGAGGATGGAGGGCGTGCGATCCTGTGGAAGGTTACACCCCACAAGACTCATTAGCATGGCTCCAAGAACGACTCGCCTCATCAAGGGTATCCTACCTTGACCGCGATAAAGCCCACCAGAGATAATTGATCTTTGGAGGTTCTATGACCGAGAATTTTTTTGCGATAGCTCAAGTTGGCCACGAAGTGACGCTTTGGCTCTTGATTGTGCTGAGTGTTCTCTCACTTGCCTTTATTTTGGAGCGCTACTTTACCTTAAGCAAAGTGCGAAAACAGAGCGCAAAAATGAGTGAACGCATTAAAGAAATTCTGCAGTCTGCCAATCTCTCTGAGCTCGAAGAGTTAAGCAAAGATCGTGAAGTGCTCGAGGCGAGAGCGCTTTCGTACGGACTTCGGCATGTGCGAGACAAGGGGCCAAATGGCCTTGAGCAAATCTTCAGCGCCTATGCGGCGAATGAGAAGCCCGAACTCGAAAAGCATTTGGGCTTTTTGGCGACGGTAGGCTCCAATGCTCCCTTTATTGGTCTGCTAGGAACCGTCTTTGGAGTCATGGATGCGTTTCGCGGATTGGCCAGCTCGCAAGGTGACCCGGCGGCGGTCATGCTCGGGATTTCAAAAGCGCTAGTCGCCACCGCAGTTGGTCTTATGGTCGCGATCCCTGCGGTTATTGCCTACAACCATTACCAAAAACAAGTCAAAGGTGTGCTTCTCAATTTAGAAAGCGTTAAAGATTTATGCCTCGCCTATGCCAAATCTGGCATGAAGAAAGGTTAAGTTCACGTGGCCAGTAAAATTGCCGGCGACAACGACGAGCCCATAGCCGAAATCAATATCGTTCCGTTCGTTGATATCATTCTCGTGGTGCTAATTATTTTTATGGTCACCACTCCGCTGATCATGAAACCTTCGATCAACGTCAATCTGCCAAAAGCCGGATCAGGTGATCAAACCACTCCGAGCGAACTCACCGTCGGCATCTCGTCAGATGGTTCACTCACATTAAATGGAAACGCCACCGACGAGGCCGCCATCAATGCCTTTTCACAGCAACTTGCCACGCAAAGGCCCGACGTTCAGGCCATCATTTCGGCCGACAAAGAGGTGCCCCATGGCCGGGTGATCGCGATTATTGATGCCGTAAAATCTGGCGGCGTTAAGAAGTTTGCGATCACGATCGATAAAAAATAATTTTTGAATGACGGGCAATATTTAAAATTGACCCGATAGCTTTATATCTATCAATTCACGCCGACTAGTAGATCAAGCTCTTGCACCAACCGCTCTCGCATTTGCTCATAGGTCAGCGCACGTCCGAGCTCTCGCTCTACAGAAGTCATGGTCTCAGTCGTAAATCCACAAGGAGAAATACCGCGAAATGCGTTCGGATCAGTCGACAGGTTGATCGCGACGCCATGATAAGAGATCCATTTGCGAACGGCGATTCCAATCGAAGCGATTTTGCGCTCACCCACCCAAACTCCCGTGCGCGAGGGTTTCTCTTTCACAATCTGAACTCGGCCAGGCTTCGCAAGTTCAACGCCCACACTATGAAGGGCACGGCTGACCCAAACTTCAAGAGCGTGCAAATACGAATGCAAGTCTTTGCTGCGAAAATGCGCGCGAGGTTTTTTTAAATCCAAAATGGGATAAACCACCAACTGACTCGGGCCATGATAGGTTGCACGCCCGCCCCTTGAAACCGACACCACATCACCTTGCCAACCACTGAGGTCACCGGCCAAAGAGGCGCGCCCCAAAGTGACTACGGGCGGATGCGTACAAAAAATGATTTTTTCACTCTCACCGGCCGCCACTTGTTCAACAAGCGCCAATTGCCTCTCGAGGCCAGATGGATAATCCACCAGCCCCCAATTTAAAACTTCAGGTGATGAATCGGTGACCGGCTCAAACTGTTGCACGCGAACCATTTGAAGATTTTGAAAGCGACTTTTGAATAATATGGATCGCATGACCCAAAGTGGCCTCGGCGGCTTCCATCATCGTCTCACCCAACGTAGGGTGCGGATGAATGGTGAGGGCGACGTCTTCAAGGCGTGCTCCCATTTCGATAGCCAG
>JBGSQJ010000409.1:0-2632 GCA_041738165.1 Bdellovibrionales bacterium | reverse complement strand
AAACACTTGTGAATGAGTCGCTGCTTAAGCAATGCCCGAACCTAAAGATTGTGATAACGGCCACAAGCGGATTTGACCATATCGACTGGCGAGCTTGCGAGAATCGAAAAGTCATCGCGGCTCACTGTCCCCAGGCCAATGCGGCGAGCGCCGCCGAACTGACGTTGTCATTGATGCTGGCTTTCGCGCGCAACCTCTTAGGCGCTGCAAAAAATGTCTCTGAGGGTGAGTGGCGAACCCACTTGGCTCGGCCTCAAGGGCTCGAAGGGCAAACTCTTGGGATAGTCGGGCTAGGCCGAATTGGTCAAAGAGTGGCCAAGTTCGCAAAGCCACTCGGCATGAATCTTTTGGCTCATGACCCTTATGTGGAGCCCGAAGTTTTCGAAGCGCTGGGCGCGACTCCACTAGGATACACCGAACTCTTGAGATCGGCCGACGTGATTTCGTTTCATGTTCCACTCACCAAGCAAACCAAACACCTGCTGAACCATCAAAGTTTTGGAGAAATGCAAAGGCACGCTTGGTTCGTCAACACGTGCCGCGGCCCCATCGTGAATGAAAATGACCTACTCGAAGCTCTCGATAACGCCACGATCGCGGGGGGCGCCATGGATGTGATTGAGCGCGAACCTCCTCAAAAAGCCAACCGCTTGCTCGGCCACCCTCGCTGCCTATTAACTCCCCATATTGGAGCCTACACCGTTTCGGCTTGGGCCAAAGCGAGCATCGAGGCCACCGAAAAATTACGCGCCTTCACTAAGGGCGAACCTTTGTCCGACACCCTGCCTTTGGCTGTGGCGTGGTTTGACAAGACTTGAACCGCCCCAGCCGCTGTGCTCGAATAGCAAGGTTGCAAAACCAAGGGGGATTCACAAGTGCCAGGCATAGTTGTTGTCGGTTCGCAATGGGGTGATGAAGGCAAAGGGAAAGTCGTCGACGTTTTCTCAAGCCAAGCGGACTATGTGGTGCGCTATCAGGGCGGCGCAAATGCCGGACACACTCTGGTGGTCAATGGCAAAAAAACCATTTTGCATTTGATTCCCTCTGGAATTTTGCACCCAAGCGCCACGTGCATTATCGGGGCGGGGGTCGTGCTCGATGTGGAGCGCCTGTGCGAAGAAATTCGCGCCTTGAAAATTGCAGGCCAGCTCAAGAACCCCTCTCAACTTATGATTTCAGACTCGGCCACGGTTTTGCTGCCCTACCACCGCCAGCTCGATCAAGCGCGCGAAAAAGCCGCAGGTCTTGAAAAAATCGGAACCACCGGCCGCGGAATTGGGCCGGCCTACGAAGAGCGCGCCTCACGAAAAGCACTTTTGTTCGGTGATTTATTTAAGCCCCAGGGCTTAAGAGCCAAGCTCGAAGTGGCCCTTAAAGAGAAAAACTTTTTACTCGAAAAATTCTACGGCGAAGAACCTGTTTCGGTTGAAAAAATCATGTCGCTGATCGAAGAAGTGGCGACCTACCTTGAGCCCTACCGCCACAAAGACACCTCGCTGGTTATACATAAAGCCTTAAAAGCCGGGCGCAAAGTGTTGTTTGAGGGTGCCCAGGGCAGCCTACTGGATTTGCTACATGGAACTTACCCCTTTGTAACCTCAAGTAGCACGATCGCGGGGTCTGCACTTATAGGCTCCGGAATCGGCGTCGGCAGTATTTCTGATGTGCTCGGGATCACCAAGGCTTACGCAACCAGGGTGGGTTCAGGTCCATTTCCCACCGAACTTCAAAACGAACTGGGCGAGCGCATGCGGGATGTGGGGCAAGAGTATGGCTCAACCACGGGCCGCGAGCGGCGCTGCGGCTGGCTCGATTTGGTCGCCCTTAAATATGCGATTCGCCTCAATGGAATCAGCAGTTTGGCCCTGATGAAGCTCGATGTTCTGAGCGGCTTTGAGAAAATTGAAGTCTGCACGTCTTATGAGCTAGATGGTCAACAGATCACCGATTACCCCGTCAGCCCAGGCGAACTTGAGCGCTGCAAACCCGTTTATGAATCCATTGGGGGCTGGAAAGAGGACCTCACCAAGGCCCGCACCTTTAAAGATTTGCCGCGCTACGCTCAAGAATATGTGCAATTTATTGGCAATGCCTGTGCGGTTCCCATCGATGTGGTCTCAGTTGGCCCTGGGCGCGAGCAGACACTCTGGATAAAGCCTCTTTTTACCTAAGCATTTTAAAGGAACAGGTTGACTCTCGAGCCCGTTTCTACGAATTATTGAACCCTTGTTTTGGTCCGCTAGCTCAGTTGGTAGAGCATACCCCTTTTAAGGGTAGGGTCGATGGTTCAAATCCATCGCGGATCACCAGTTTTTTTTGCCATACATTCACTCAGCGTTCCCTTCGTCTAGGGGTTTAGGACAGCCCCCTTTCACGGGGCAGACACGGGTTCAAATCCCGTAGGGAACGCCAATTCTTATCAGCAGACATATCTGCTATTATCCTCAGTGGATTTCTTAAGGAATATCGTAGTCTTTGCCCTTCTAACTGTGGTTCTTCTCACTTCATGGTGGGCGTGCGCCTTAAAGCCTCTACAGACAGGCATTTAACAGCCTCAGTCGGTAATTTTCGAACGATCTATATCCGTAAGCCCTCTTTTGTACAAGCTTTGCGACGTTATTAAAGCCTTCCG
>JBGSQJ010000402.1:0-3644 GCA_041738165.1 Bdellovibrionales bacterium | reverse complement strand
AAAATTCAACGATGTGACTGATTCGAAAATCTGATTTTAAGCATTTTAAGCTCTCTTGCCAAAAAACCAAGGTCTGCATCATAGCCAGAATTGGAACCCAGGACCTCCAAGCCATCGAGGCCAACCTTCTCATAAAGGTGGGCTCACCCCGAAAAACCAGGACCAATTTTCGCACCGGATCTTTTTCGATGTTGCCAGCCCAGTAGTGATGGGTCAGATGAAGTTTTTTCCACTCTCGAAATGGCAGGAAGCAACATACGCCCGCACCCACTCCTACCCAATGATTGACCATCTTGTGTTTCAGCACAGATCCGTGCGAGGCATCGTGCATTAGGGCGAAGGACCTAAAGTAAACGATAGCTAGCATTGCTGGCGTTAAAAACAGTCCAATGGGCTTGGCGTAAATATAAAGCCCAACCGCCGAGATTAGAATGGCCGCGTCAAACGACACACTCAAGGCAAGGGCGCTTGGGCTGGGCCTAAAATTTAGTGCCTGACTGATTTCTTTGTGAAGTTTTTGATTCATCGAAGTTCTATTCGGAAATTAGGTTCAAATGCTAAATATGAAATGTTTTATAAACTAATCACATTTAAGTACTAAAAATGAATTCCGATAAAGGGTCGGTTCACAGAACTTCATATTCGGGAGTATGCGTTGAAATTCGGCCCGCTGCACAACTTGAAATACAAACCCTATGTCCCGATTTTTGCGGTGCTTTATAACTGGTCGTTGATCTCTGGTCTCGTGCTCGCTTCGATCTCTTTCAATTGGCTCCCGCTCACCTTGGCCTGCATAATTCTCATTGGCTCCCGTCAGCATGCCCTATTTGTTTTGGTCCATGAAGCGGCCCATTTTCATATTTCCCGCATTAAGTTTCTAAACAATTGGTTCTCAGACTTACTTTGTGCCTTCCCGCTAGGATTTGATACTGCCATATATAGAGACAATCATCTGAAGCACCATAGGCATCTCAATACCGACAAAGATCCTGACTGGATTCGAAAAAATGGCCGGCCAGATTGGACATTTCCGACCACTCCAAAAAAATTGGCCCTATTTCTCCCCTACTATGTATTTTACAAAGGACCCATCGAATGGGCTGTCATTTTGTTTCGCTTTTCGGGGTTATGCAGCGTTCAACGGTGGAAATCTCAGCCGCTCTTTTTATCATCAAAGGTTGTCTATTATTCGGCCATCGGATTTGGCATCGTTCACCTTCAGATCCTCACACCGTTTTTGCTCTATTGGGTGGTACCTACATTTTTCGTCTTACCCGTGGTTGGGCGAATTCGCAGCGTAGCCGAGCACTTTGCGGTCACTTATCAAAATGAGCTCACGTCATCGCGTGAAATTCACACAAATCCAATTGAACGCTTTGTGTTCGCTCCATTTAATGTTCACTACCATCTCAGCCACCACCTGTATCCACAAGTTCCCTTCTACAACCTTCGCGCTTTGCATCAGCGGCTTGTTGAATCTGGAAAACTCGATGGCGCAGCCATGAGCAGCTCTTATGTGTTTCCGTTTAAAAACTCACTTTTGAGTCAATTGTTAAAGCCGGTCCGACCTAATACCACGGGGGAATTGAACAATGAGCAGCCGCCTACCACAAACATCGCAGTTTAAACTCTCCTTTCTAACGTTCACCCAGGTCGACTATCAACACGCTGACCTTTATAAAAAGGCGGCCGATTGTTTTTGCACTGTCTGGCAGGATCTTTATGAGCAGCACGGGGTCGACGACCCATTCTCGATCGACGACCTTACTAGGCAAGACGAAGTGGCGTGCATCTATACAAACGAAAAGTGCGTGGCGCTTATGCTCTACCGAGTCGTTGATTTTTCTCTCATAGATTACCGATTGGACTCCTACTTCAAAATGTGGAATGAGAGGGATCTCGAAATCCTTTTGCACCGTGGCCCCCGCGTCTTTACAGCGACTTACCTCACAGTTCTCCCCGAATTTCGAAAATTTAGCCCCGAGTTTCGATTTAAAGAGGTCCTTCTCAACATCATGATTCGGCGATTCTTTAGATCAGATGCCGATGTGATCTCTGGAATCACCAGAAGAGACCGAGGGATTCACGATGAGTCCTATTTATTGGGCGCTGAAATGGTGCGAGAAAATGCGGACTACCTTGATGGTCGATTCAAAATCGATTTGGTGGCCTTTTACCGCGAAAAGGCTCGTGAATCGCAAAATCCTAGCGTTTTGAAGTTTACCGATCAGATTTGGAAACAACATCTTGACCTCACTGCCCCAGGCTTTCACAAAAAAGCGGCTTAAAGGCGCGCGTGGCTTTAGAACCAATGGCGCTCACAAATGAAAATAGCCGGTCATACCTAGGCGCGCAGCAGAATTAGGCTCAAGCAAACCCCAACACCCAAAAACAAGGCGATTTGCAGGTAAAAAACCCTGCTTTTTAGTCGATGAATCTCGCTTATCATTTTCTGCGAATCCTTTTCAACCTCGTTGGTCTGATATCTCGCCGTAATGAGGCGACTTAAATCGGGGTCGGTGTATCTGCGATGATTAAGTGCCAAATACCATTCAAGCGAGCGATAAATATGGGGCGGAACTCTAGATTCATCGCGCATCCATCTAGACCAAGCCGACGGATCCACCAACAAAAGCTGGCACATTTTGCGGCGTGAAAGACCCAACTTTTCTCGCAGTTTTTCGAGGCCTCCATGCTGCTCTTTAAACTGCCGGACCTCACTTTCGTAAATCCTTCGAAGTGCCGATGTAGATCTAGTCGTGTTGAAATGTGTTTGCTCCATGCTTGTATTTCACCGTTTTATATTGTGGAACACAACGAATATAGATGTGTAATGCGAATTAGTTTAATTATGTTTCTCAGATGTTATTATGTATCCTTGATGGTATAGGGCGCTTCGGCCACAACTACACACCTTTTCGAATTCGACTTCATTTTATAACTATAAGCTGAATCATTAAGTGGTTGATTTAAAATCAAAAACACAATTCAATTAAGGCTCATCAACTAAGGATGAGGGGATGAACTTGAGTTTAAGATTGAAATTAAACTATTTTTATTTATATATTTCACGCGAGCGAGATTGATGCGGCATGCTAGAAACTCCTCGTGAAAAACGCTATTCACTCAATCAGACAAAATATTTGCTCGACCCCGAGTTTGATCGGCTCTGCCATATTTTAGATTTATTTCGAGATCGAGACCCTCGCAATTCGGCGATGCTTTCGCTGCTTTTGTTTACGGGCGCCAGGGCCTCAGAAATTTTGAATGTGAAATTTGATGATCTGAATGTTCACGACGAAACCATTTTGATTTTTGGTATCAAGGGCAGCAACGATCGGGAACTTCCATTAAGAAAACCCCTTTTCAATCAATTGCTCAAACTGCGCGGCAGTCAGGGCTCAACTGGCCTCATTTTTCCGATTTCTTATCGCCGGATGTTTCAGGTCTGGGAACTTTATCGCCCGGTCCATAAAAAGCTGCACGCTTTAAGGCACACCTTCGCTATTCGGCTCTACAAAAAGACTCGGGATCTACGCCTTGTGCAGGTGGCGCTCGGACACCGTAATATCACCAATACGATGATTTACGCCGACTACGTCTATTCACAGTCCGAATTGCGCAAACTCCTTCTTTAGGTGCCA
>JBGSQJ010000395.1:0-13878 GCA_041738165.1 Bdellovibrionales bacterium | reverse complement strand
CTTCATTTTCCATCTGAAGGATAAGCCTCTGGATTTCCGCAAGAGCGGGTTCATCGTAAGCTTCACACTTTCGGCCGCTGCCAGATACAACGGCATTGATCACCATCGGGTGGCGGTCGCAAAGGTTAGCTTTGTCTAAGGCATTGGCCATTAATGTCGCAACAGATTCGGGCTCAGAGACCCCAATCCAAGTAAAAATAGTCTCGGCAACGACCTTCGCTCGCGTATTTGAGCCCGCCTGCGACCAGCCCTCTCGGGCCACTAAGATGCGACCTCTATCAAAGCAGCCTATTGAATTCGCTCCATCGCAAGAAACCGTTTTGCCTTCTTGAAAAATCAAAGCAGGGGCCTGATGGTCTAAACTAGAAAGTAGAAAGTCCACTTTCTCTTTAATCGCGGCAGAGCTCACATCTACACCCAGAACAGGGCTATTCAATTGCCGGTATTCCATTCTCCGACTGATTTCAATAAACTTTAACGCCAGTGGGTCACCGCCGCCTCCTTCTTTTCCAAAAGTGGCGAATGCGCTCGAAGCAGAGAAGAGAATCAGCAAAGACATTAACATTTTCATTTTATACTCCTAAAATTTAAAAACAATTTCGATCACCAAGAGCATCACAATCTTTTAAAGAAAGTCTTTCCCCGAGCTGTGAGCGCAAAAGCTCAATGGCTGCAGGAGTAAGAGGGTTATTACCAAAATTCACTGCCGCCCACATATTAAACTCTTCCTGGCTGAAAACATTGTTCGCAACATCTCTAATCGCATTCTGGAACAGATTCACTTGTCTAAGATTTGCTAAGCCCGCAAAAAAACTCTCGGGCAGCTGTTGTAAAACTCCTCGACTCAAATTGATCCTCTCAAGATAAGAGAGGTTTTGGAGAAGACCAGATGGAAGCCCAGCGAATCGATTGCGAGCCATTTCAATTTCACGGATAGAATAGAGCCCGTGAAATGCATCCTGAGAAATTTCGGTAATTCGATTTCCACTCAGGTACAGATACTCAAGCGAACTGAGATTGTTAAAAACAGCTCCACTTAAACCGGTGATCCGATTGCCGCTCAGATTAAGCTTTTTAAGATTGCGCAGATCTGAAAACATCGCCGCAGAAACGGAAGCCAGTCTATTGTTTGCAAGACTGAGATGCTCAAGCAGAAAGTGCCCCTTAAACACATTCATTGGCAATTCCCTTAGCCGGGTGCCTTCGATAGCAAGATCCTTTAGTTTTACGAGATCTTGAAGGGTATTCGGTTGGATTTGTTTTATTCGCCCGCCCACGTGTAGGCCTTCAAGTCGGTGCAAGCCAAAAAATATTTTTTCTGGAAGTGCTTGCGCGTTTGAGCCGATTTTTAGGTAGGCAAGAGTCTGGAGACCTTGAAGCAAATTTTCTGACAATGGCCTATTCGTATGATCAAACACTTCTAAATAGGAGAGTGATAACCCTCTCAGCAGATCCTCAGGAATGGGTTCTGAGCGAATATGTATCGTGAATGACTTTAAGCTGCCCCGAATGCCTTGAAAGAATTCGCCAGAAATATTTTTAACTCTGGTGTCGATACTTAGACCAACTAGATTTTCTAAGTCATGAAATGCACCGGGTGAAACGGTAAGTTCTCCAGCGCCTGTAAACGTGAGCCTCTTTAGACCTCCGAAATTGGAGAGATCATCATAGGTCAGAGTGAAATCTTGCTGCGTTTCAATGGTGAGATCTTGAATGCCCCCAACGCTATAGATATCGACATTTTCGCAATTTGTTTCTTGTAAGTCCTTTAAAACGCCTTGCTGAATGGCCAAGGGCCTGCTGCATAAGGGTCGAGGAATCATAGCTGCCGCAACTAGACGGGCCTTTTCGTAGCGATTCTCTACACCCAGCCATGCGAAGAGCTCTAAAGCCACTAAACCATATCTTTGATTTTCGTCTAGGCCGTACCACCCACCCGAGGCGATACGAATTTTTCCGTTTTCGTAGCACCCAACTTTGGGAACACCGAAGCAGTCTACCGTCTCTCCAGGAGCAAATGAGAGAAGATATTCATGCGTTCGAAAGCTCTCCTCAATTTGATCGAGTGTCTCTTGCAGCGCTTGTGCGCTTACATTTACCCAGGGAACGGGGCTATACCTTTGGCGGTCTTCGATAGCCCTACCTAGCTTGATAAAGCTTTGCAGATTATCACCACCAAATACCGCTCCCGGCATGGCAAACAAAAATAAGAGCACGAACATAGCCTTCATAAGTCCTCCGTTTTACTAATTGGATAGAGTGAAATCGAGATATTGTAGACATGGGTTGGTTTAGAATTTTTTTCTAAAAAGGCAGTCAGTTCACGACGAAAATTGCGAATGAGCACTCGTGCTGCCGGTAAATCTTTAGGATTTATCGCTAGGGTCATTGTCGTGTGATCGCGATAATCAATGGCCACATGGTCCAATGCAATTAGCGATTTTTCTAGCACTTGCCTTTGCAATTTGCGTAGTGATTCACTGGTTAAGTTCGGTTGAATGTTTGTGGCGATAGAATGGCTCGCCAAATCGATCCATCTATTTTTTTCTCTTTTTAAGAGCCCAACTCGCTCCAACCTCTCAACGGCAATCTGCGTTTCTGTGCGAGAGATTCCCAATGCCTTTGCCACGTATTCAATTTTTGGCTGAAAAGATTTGACTCGAATTAATTCTAAAATGGCAAAGTGATACCAATCAGAAATAATGGAATGCGCATCCACACTGATGCGAATATCTTCTGAGGCCTGATTTTTTGTCGCCCCCAACCGTTCTGCTTCTTCTGGCTTCATCCCTAAGGCTAAAGCCAATCGTGTACGCGTTTTCTCGGTGATGGGTCGTTTGCCCCGCAAAATTGCAGAAAGAGGGGACGGTTGAATCTTCAGCGAGCGCGCAAAAGACCGTAAAGAATACCTTGAGTTCTTACGGCAACGATCGATAAATTCTTGCTGCAAAAATTCGCGAAAATCTCCGGCAACCTTTTGAGCTTCATTTTCTTGCATACAAAATTCGTAGCAAGGCTATTTTTGGAGTTCAATTTAATTTGGCACATTGTGTGACAAACGGATTGGCGCACGCTCAGTTTCGATCTCCGTGCGCGGCTGCTCGGCTCAATGCGGCAGCCGATTCCTCTTTTTTCCCAATAAGAATGGGCACCAGAGCCTGGTGCAGACTGCTTCGGCTACGATCTTGATGATAAATGAGGGCCAACTGCACCTCTTTCAATATGGGCCCGTGTCTCTTTAATGACGAACCTTCGGCCAACGGGCTTGGCAAAACTCCCAAGAAATCTCCGCTCTCGGCTAGCTTCAAAACAAGTTGGTAATCACCCACCGGTATAAGTCGATCGGTTTTGAACTTTCTTAAAATTTGAGTCGATCCTATCATCTCGGGATTGTAGGCAATCCCCAGCTTTGGCTGAGCTCCTACACCCCATACTGCAAGATTTTGCTTCTCAATTCTGCGCGCCACAAGGTCGGCCGTTCGAATGGGGTTTATCACAAACCCGTAATCGATTTCTAAATTGGCCACCCGCCTCGTTGTTTCTAAAGAGGTGCCGAGTACGAGGTCGACTTCAAGCTCTGGTTTTTGTGTTCGCAACCTCGATAAAAAACCTGCCGCCACCGAGCCCAGCACAGCCGAATGGCCGCCGACCCGAATCAGTTTTTGAAGTTCTTGCGGGGCCTGCCAATGCGACATCATTTTTCTCAGCGACAGTGCGAGGGCTTCGCCGCCTATCGTGAGTGCTACGCCTTGACTGCGCCGAACAAAAAGTTTGGTTTTACTTGCGTCTTCAAGACGGCGTATCGACTTAGACAATCCGGATTGGCCGATACCTAGCTCTTCTGCCACTTTCGAAATATTGCCGACTTCGGCAATTCTTAAAAACAACACACAATCGGGATGTACGGGACTAAAGTTTAACATTCCCATTTGGAATACCTGAAATCTCTCTTGCCGTCTTTTGCAATCTTTAAGAATGCAATAATTTCTAGACTGAGCCTAAGCCCTTTCTCAAAAGAGGAACCCTAATGCACAAAAACTCAATCTTAGCCCCCAGCTTCATGAACCTGACCCACGGATTCTTGAGCTTCACGCGCGGCCTCATGATTGTGTGCTTGGCCTTGCAACTTGGCTGCGCCGCCGAGCACGAATCGTTCGTTCAAGATGCCCAGGGCGCAGACAGCGGCGGATCGACCGAAGCGCCGCCGGTTGCATTCGAAGATCTCTTGCCTGCACTGATTTCAGTCGACTCAGGACCCAAATGTGCCAAATGCCATAATGAAACGGCCAATCGCGATGCGTTTACGGCTGGAATAGCCCGTTACGCCGACGCCATTTTTAGCAATCGCATGCCGCTCGGCGGGCCGCCCGTCCCCGATGAAGTTAAAGCCTTGCTTCAGCAGTGGATCGATGGTGGCCTTCAGTAAAATTTTTGAAGGCCCTTCAGCAGAACGCTCAATCACAAATCACCCAATAACTCCTGTTGCGAGGAATCTGTGGGTATGCTTCTCTAAGTTTCGACGTGTAAACTCCAAGCTCAATGAGCTCGAGCCGAGAGAGATCCTCGGTTTTCACGAACTCCAGGCGATACGCCTCGGTGCGACCATAAGTTGAATCTTCTAGCCGCTCTATATATTCGTAGTGAAACATCCGATCTCCGTTGAGCAGCACGTGCTTGACCTTTTCGGTGCCAACTTCATAAAAGTCTAACGGCAAATAGAATTTTTCGCCTCGCTTGTCGGTGATCAGCAGATCGCCAACTATCGAACCCCTCTCGGGCTCAAGATTTGGATCACACAAATTGAGCTCAATATGGCACTTACCATGCTGATAGGATCCCGATACAGTCGCCAAAAAATCGATAGCTTTTCGTTGCTCTTCGTTTTTGATTCCAAGCTTGCCGCACGCATAGGTCCCCGAATGACCAACAAGGGGCAGTGTCGCCAAAAGACCAACTGCAAGGCATTTTATCCAACTACTATAGACGTGACTCCAGCTTGTTGACTTGCTCATTGTCCAATCCTCATTTCTAGCTTCGCCATGTTGAGATCGATTCTCTTAACGCGAAGTCTGATGATCTCCGATATAATCTGGGCCACTTGTTTTTGCTCGGATTCACTGAGCTCGTTTCTTCTCAAACGCACACGTCGATTGTCGACTTCGAGCTCAGACTTTAGCTTTGCAATTTTCTGAGTGATCTCGTCTTCGGTCAGAGAATCATTTCGATCGCTGACTGAACCGGCAATTTCCACTTGAATCTCTTTTGGCGGGCTGTCTTTTAATTTGGGCCCCACCTCATCTGTTCCTTTTCGCTCAGAGGTGGCCCAGCCACCTGAAACCTCTGACAACGAGGTTCTGCTTAGTTTTGAGTACAATGCCAAACTTAAAACAAGTGCCAATGCCGATACTAAGTATTTTCTTTTCATAAGTTTTCCCCTTTTGTTGAAAGCGATCCCGAAAATCGAATGAGCAAGAACAGTGCCTTAGGATATGTAAAGGTTGAGATGCAATACCGGATTTATAGTCCGAAGCCCGCGACGAAAGGTCCGAGATTTCGGAACGATTTTCGCTGTAAACCCACCTATTAGCACTTCACGACTTAAAAATCTGGCAGGGCGCTTGCTTTGCCTTCACCTCGGTAACGGTTCAATCAAACAAAAGGGGAACGAAAATGAAAACTAATGTGCTTATGATACTAACGGCTGCGTTTGGAATGGGTAACTCCCTTCCAGCAACAGCCACCATCAATTATCCATTCGTGGCGCCAAACTGCAGCATCGCGATCGTGCAGCCTGACAACGCTTCTGGCTACTATATGAGTGAAGACTGCAAACAGGTTTATGTTTTGCCGCCAGCTGAAGGCACGGTGAATATCGTCGCCGCCGAACCATCTTCTAATATGGATCAGTGTACAGACTACGACTACGCCATCAAAGAAAAGGCTAGAATCAACGTGATGCTCTCATCCTTGCGCGATCGTTTGGTTTCTAAGGGTCTAAATCCGGCTCAGATTGAAGAGATCAAAAATCAAATTCAATTCTTAAAAGAAGAGCGCATCACTATGTTTGACGATCTTAAAGACGTGCCCACGACCACAATTCAAGTGGTGTACAGACGGCCAAACGTGAATAGCTGGATCGGAAACTATTTGCAGTTCAATCCGAATCTTGGTGCCGAAAAAGGAATTCGCTTTTTCCCAGCGCCGATCGCTGAGTCCTATGTATCCTTCACCGCAAAACAAAGTGATGGCGATTCTCACCCCGTTAGCCCTGTGCTTTCAGCAAACATCAAAGGACTTCACGCCGTCAACAGCAAAACGGGTGAGTTCGAGATGGACGTTGTGAAAATGAATGGCTCTATGTCAGGGCAGATCGTGCTCGGTCTTGCAGGCGCCTGCCAATATCGAAACAAACCTGTTTCTGAGAGCGTGGCCGCCTATCTCGTGTCGAACATAACCTACACTGTTCCTGTTATGTCTTGGGCCGGGTACGTCGCCACTCTGAACTCAGATACCGCAATTCGAAACCTGGTTCATTCTTGGCAGAATCGCACCCACTTTTCGGTCTCAGAAGCATCTGACTTTGTCTCAACGGGCACCGCTGGAACCGCATTCTCATTTGAAGTCACCGATTTCTTAGAAAGCTCGCCATTTGATGAAGAGGCCCGCGCCAACTTTTTTGCAGAACGAATGGCCGCCGCCCAAGAACGCTTGACCAATCGCCTTCTTGAGCAAATGGCCACAGCAGGATTTTTAGAAATGAACGAGAAGATCGACAAAGCCACAGCCCCAGAGCCCGGATATATCGACGAAGTCATGAGTGGACGATCTTGCTCAAAATCATTTTTTGGTTTGAGAAACCGGTGTTCTAGCTACACGTACACCGTACGAGTACCACAGGGCAGCTCTGCGGATTCACTGATCGAAAAGGTCAATGAGACCAATTTCACCAACACTGAAACCGTGACTCTAAGAGAAATTTTTTACCGCGTTCACACAGGCACTTTTGTTCCTGAAAAGATTTAATTGAAAAAAGGAGAATAAAATGAAAACAATTTATCTGATATGTGCATTGTCAATCGCCTGGGCTCAAATAGCCCAGGCCTCTAGCTCGCCCGAATCTCTCTACAAGGAGTGGAAACGTCAACAAAACTGGGAAGATGTACAGATCCAGGTTGAGGGACTCGGAAAACCGATTCAGGGTACACTCACCGAAAAAAAATCGCTTCGTCTTGCTGATTTTTCTGGAGTGATGCCGACTCAGGGCCGACTTCAATCGATGACTTGGGATGGACTTCAAACTCAAGCCCAGTTCAAAGAGTACTGCCAATTGACCGCCGATGATGTCAGCGCTCGCTCAGAACTCGAAACTCCTTTTGTGCTCGAGTTTCCGATTGTGCCAATGAAAAACGGCGCCTACCTTGTGACTCGCCAAAATGGAAGCAAACAGTACATTGTGGGAGTCGAAAACAAGTTTCGGCCGTTCGAGTGGTTTAAGGTCCAAGTTGTCTCAAAACCTGGCTCGATCACCGAAAAAACTCTGCGCTCTGATCAACGCCAAATATTGGAGTCTGGAATTGCCTCTCAGCTTGAGGATCTGCGAAGCACAATGGCAGCTACTGCAACCATGTCGATTGATTTGACCCATTACACCGATGTTGCCTGTGATCTGGTTCACAATCAGGTGGAAATTCGAGTCGAGACGGTCGTGCACTACGATGCCGCCAGGTTGAATCGCGAGCAGTTTATCCCTGACGAGGCGATAACCTCTGTGTACCAAGAGTTGCGAGAGCGATCGCGGAGAATTTCAAACTCCAAAGACATTCGACTGATGAGTGCTGCCTATTTGGGTTTAGCAATTGAACACGCTGGTCTGAATCTTGATATTTTTCGACCCGACGAGTTCGCGCGGCTCTTCAACCTCTTTCACAACCCTTCAAATGGGCAGACCTACCAACTGGCTGCGAGTGACCTAGTAGAAGTTTCGCAAGCCATGACCCGCCTAGAGCAAAAACAGAGCTGGAGCATGACGACTTATGTCCCTACGGTTGAGGCAGGTGAGTGATGCGGCCTCAATTTCTAGTTCAACTTCTCTTGTGTGTATTGTTGGCTAGCGCACTGTCGGCCTGCGACTCAGATGACTCTGGGGGCGGCAACGATTCACAAGGTCAAGAAGAACCTAAAGACGAGAAGAAAGATAAACCACCAACTCCAAACCCCGGCCCAATCGACGTCAACCCTGATTACGTTCTTAAGCCGAACGCGTGGATGGAAATCCAAAGCTGCGCCAGACAGTCCAAGCACCGCGTGGGACTCGAGGTTTGGAGTCAAGTTGGCGGAGCTTATTTTATGACGTGCTGGAACAAAGCTCAACCGCTTAGCGAGCCAGATATTGGTCCAAAATTCGAAAAACTTTTTATAGAAAAATATAGGAGTATTTAATGAAAACCTTAATCGTTCTTTTAGTTTCAATGCTTTCGGTGAGCGCCTTTGCTGTACCGGCACTCAGCCCGACTTGCGCAGGCAAAGTTAAAATCAAAGCCCCAAAAAATGGCAGCGGGGTCTACTTTGATCGCGATTGCACAATCGCCTATGTTCTTCCGCCAGTTGCCGGATCTATTGCACTTGAGGCCGTGGCCGGAAGCATGATGCTTGGCGAGTGCCGCACCCTTGATAATTTTATGAAGGTGTTTCAGGTCAGAAGCGACCGACTTCTCAAGCTTGCGAAAAATCAAAGCAAATCTTCAGGCAAAAAAAATGGGGGTAGCGTTTTGTTTCCTGCACCCAGCGAGCCGTCTAATCCGGTAGATGACACCGAAATTTCAGAAGAAATTAAGAAGCTTCGCGCCGAATACATCGAGGCCATCGAAGACCTAAAAGAGATTTGGGTGATTCCTGGAGCCACAGCTCAGTTCACTTACACTGTTGGTCACGAGACTTTGGTTGAAGAATATCGCAAACTCAATCCACAAATGACATTCAAGGCGATTCCCATTCGAGAGGCCAAAATCAAACTGGCGCGCACTGTGGGCGCCGGAGAGTCAAAGCTTGTTCTGCCGATGGTTCTTGAATCGGCGTTGCCGGGAGTGGTTCTTGCTGGTGATGACAACCAAGACAATGGCGTCGTTGGCGGCGAAGGGCAATCGTCACAAGTGACCTTTTCACTTGCCGGTGCGTGCCCCTTTTACAACTCGAGCACAGAGCAAATGGCGTCTAAGATTTCAGCAAAACAGCTGTCGGCCCACGCGGTAGCCAATCTCACTTACATGTATGAGCTGCAATCTTTAAAGAAGTACACAGCTAAGTACAATCTCGGTGCCTTTGTACGCCGAGTTCAATCGAGTGAGTCGAAAGGTGGATTCTTTTCTACTAAGACGATCAATAAGCTGATCGTTGACGAAAAAACAACCGATTGGTTCGAGATCACCACTTACACAGAAGACGGCCGAGATGTTTACGACGCGGGGTTTGCGCAAATGATCAAGGCACAGATGATAGATCGAGCGCTCAAAAATATCAGCGTGTTGATCAATGGAGACCCGGTGGAAGCTCCGGCGATGACTCAGCCTCCTGCCAACGGCGCTTCAGCGGCGTCAAAGGAACTTAGAAAGTGCCCTCACCTTTATTGCCAAGTGGGCGCTGGGGTTCTGGATGTGGCCAATGCCATTTTTGGAAAATCAAAGTCAGTGGCTGAGTACATCCACAACCACGACACATGGGTGACTGAGACTGAGTCTAGCTACAACATGTTTCCATTTTTGGGAACAGTACCCTTTACGCAAAACGGGGGCTAGCGTGAAACACCTGATTCTATTTGTTCTGATCGCAGTGATCGAGGCCGCTTCGGCCTCTTCACTGACGGTTCAGACTTCGACCTCTTCGACTACACTTGCGAGTTCTGACTCGGTCATTGAATGGACCGACCCCAGAACTCCAAACTGTGAAATATTTGAAGCTCGCAAAAAATATTACCGCAAACAAAACGAAGAGATCGCCACGCTTCTCGATGTGCTGTTAAAAAAGAAGAAGTGGAGAAACGCCGACTTCAATGAATACGCGGCTCTTAAAGAGCGAAAGTTGAATCTCAACCGCGAATGGGCCAGACAAAAGGCCGTTCGTAGCGATCTTTACGATCTCAGTGGCTTGGACGAAGCGACTCGGGCCGCCTTAGACCAACGGCTCTATTCGCTAAATGTGCAATTTGCTGGGCTTAGCTGGCTAGGGGTCGACGCCAGTGAGCCTGATGGATTTGCCATTCAGTTTGATGGACCGGCACTCAGAACTCAGGCCGAAATTCCACTTGCGGATTTTTGCGCACAGGGCTCTGAGGTGGAAGTTCAGCTTGTGGTTCTAGACTAGACATTGCACTGTGAGAGTTGCGCTGAACCTGCATAGTTTTTATTCTAAGAGTATGCAGGCTCAACGCTCTCCATTTCGCTTTCTCATTAGACCTAAGATGCAGCTTAGGGGCGCCTTTAGTTACCTCACTATAATTCTCGTGGCACAGTGTGCGTTCGGCACTTTTATGATTTATTCGATTCACTCGATCATCGATCGAATATTTGCAACCTATCAAGTGGCACCTCAGGCGGCGGCCATCGTCAATGAATCGATCAACGGCTTTTTTATCTACATGCTGTTTTCGGCTTTGGCGGTGTCGGTCTTTGTGGCCTTTTTTACGCTGCGAATGAGTCACCGTTTTTACGGCCCGTTTGTTCCGATCAAACGGCACATCAACGAATTGGCCGCGGGCAATTACTCTTCGCGCTTTCGCCTGCGCCGAAATGATGAGCTCGGCGAAATCATGGATGCACTCAACGGATTGGCTGAAGCCCTTGAAGAGCAACACCGACAGACGCGCAAAGCCTCTTCGCAAGACCACTAAGCTTTAGGGTTTTGAGACATTGAGACGCTTTTCAAAATATTTAGCCAGTCCAACAAATGGCAATCCAAGAAGAAAATAGATCAACGCCACCAAGATTCCTATCCCTAGGTAATCAAAATAGGTCGATGCCAATTGGCTATAGGTCGTTGTGAGCTCCACCATAGTGATGATCGAAACTAGGGACGAGTCTTTTAACAGCGCGATAAAGTCATTGGTCATTGGTGGAATCACCAGTCTCGAAGCTTGAGGAAGCGTCACATGGCGAAACACTTGCCGGCTCGAGAGCCCGAGCGCTCTGGCCGCGTCGATCTGGTGTTTGTTTACCGACTGAATCCCCGCCCGGTAGACTTCGGCTTCGTAAGCCGCATAGTTCAGGCCCAAGCCGATCACGGCGGCCACGAATGGGTCTAAATTGATTCCTAAACGGGGCAAACCATAAAAAATCAAATACAGCTGAATCAGCAAAGGCGTGCCGCGAACCAATTCAATAGCAGCCAAACTTAAATAAGCCACCGGTCTGGGCCCATAGAGCCTGCCAGCTGCGAGCATCAAGCCACCTAACACGGCAAGTGCCATCGACACCAAAGAAATACTCACTGTCATCAACGCACCCTTGCCAAGCACGGGCAAGAAAGTGAGATAGCGCTTTAGTTTTTTATCTATCGACGTTGAGGGCCACGCCGTTTTTAAATACTGCTCATACATAACCGGTTTTGTGCTGGGCTCTACTGGCTGCTTCCATTCGGCGGCGGTGAGTTCGTTCCATAAACCCCAGCGCGCCAATATTTCATTGAGCTTTCCATTTTTTTTGAGCGATTGGAGCGCTTGATCGATTTCAATGGCAAGAGCCTTGTCGTCGAGTCTTGATGCTATTCCGTATTCCATTCGGCCAATCGGACTGCCGACATTTTTTAGCTCCGGATGAGGCGCTCCATAGTAGAGAGCAATCGGTTCGTCTAGAAACACAGCACTCAAGCGCCCATAGGCCAGATCATTGTACAGATTCACTTCTTCGGAATAACGAATGATCTCCATCGGGAAGGCCTGCTCCAAAAGAATTCGTTCGGCAAGCGCCCCACCAAGAGTTCCCACTTTGCGATTTTCAAGGTCCTTGAGCGTGTGAACTGTGTAGGTCGATCTCTTCACAGTGATAACTTCCGCAGTGATGTAATAGGGCTGAGAAAAACGCACCACTTCGGCCCTATCTGGAGTGATCTCAAGACCATTGACGACAATGTCATAGTCTTTGCGCTTCAACCCTTCTATTAAGCCGTCCCAATTGTTTTGTACGAAATCTACCTTGCGGCCCATTTCGCTCGCCAGCGCCGAAACAATCTCTGCCTCGAACCCAATGATCTCGTTGGGATTTTGCGGATTTTTATAGGCAAACGGAGCTCCGCTCTCAATATCTGCGCCCCAGCGCAAAGTTTTTAGTGCTTCACCATGCGCCAGCGCTGAAAACACCACCGAGGTAAACAATATATAAAACGACGACTTAAACCGAGCAAACTTCATAACAGCATTGAACTTCATAAAAAATGCCTCAAATAATTTCGCGTCGATTCAAACTCAGGTGATGAAAAGATCTGCGATGGGGGGCCCATCTCAACGACAGACCCATTTTCGACATAGACCACACGGTCCGCCACATCACGAGCGAATCTCATCTCGTGAGTCACCACGATTTGTGTCATTCCCTCACTGTCGAGTTGCTTCATGACACCGAGCACCTCATCTACCAACGTTGGGTCAAGAGCGCTCGTCGGTTCATCGTAAAGCATTAGCTTTGGCGACATGGCCAGAGCTCGCGCTATTGCCGCACGCTGCTGCTCTCCGCCCGAAAGGTGGTGGGGGTAACGCTCGGCTTTGCTTTTGAGTCCCACTTTGTCTAAAAGTTTTTCGGCCATCGATATAGCGTCATCTCGAGAGATTTTTTGAACCAAACAAGGCGCGGCGATTAGGTTTTCAATAACATTCATATGTGAAAATAAATTGTAGGACTGAAACACCATTCCGATGGAACCGCGCCAACGCTGAGTCATTCGGCCGAAAGAATTCTCGCCCATTTCTAAGGGCGAACGCAGGACTTCACCAACAAAATGAATTTCACCGGCATCGATACTCTCAAGCCCATTCAAGCAGCGCAGCAACGTCGACTTCCAACAGCCCGACGGTCCGATAATCGAGACCATTTCTCCCGACTTGACTTCTAAACAGACGTCTTTGAGAACCATCGAGTCTGAATAGGATTTATTGAGCTTTTCAACTCTTAGCACTCAACCTCGCCTTGAATATCAGATCATTATAAGGACTTTACAGTTTTTCTTTCAAGCCACGAACTCAGATTGGGAATGGTCTGTAATACTTTCTAGACACTTAGTTTTTAGTGCCTACACAGATCTAGGCAATTAAAGATAAACAACCGTTTGATCGAAAAGAAAATTTCATTCCTGGAGGATTAAATTATGATTTCAAAAATTTTTAGTTCTGTGCTTATCGCTTCGTCGATTTCAGTATCAGCATTTGCGGCAGACCGTGCCATAGGTCAAAAGTGCCGCCCACTTGGACCTTTGCGGGCAGATGACAAAGTCGACATGATCGCTCAATGCTACTGTGAATCCGCGGCATTTATCGCCGGCACTGCGTTGGACGCCGCAGGTGGAAAAGGCTATTTCCCTACGGATATTCGAAAATGGAAAGATGTCGGTTCGAATAATGATGATCGAAAAATGACGCTTTGGTTAGACCCCAATTCCAATTTTGTTACTCTGGTGGAATCTAAGAGATCGGGAGACAAGGTCGTCGAACGCTACAAATACTATCAAGCTAGCGACGGAGAATCTGTCGAGCAGTTTGAGCTCGCTGAAGTTACGGTTTTGGCCTCAGTTTCTGATGATCGAACGGCCCGCTGCAACGTCATGAGTGTAAGCGCTGAATAGTAGCCCTAATCAATTTCCGGAGAGGGGTGGGATTACCGCCCCTTCTGCCTGAATAGG
>JBGSQJ010000360.1:0-6116 GCA_041738165.1 Bdellovibrionales bacterium | reverse complement strand
CACAGCTGGGAGTCCCCGGTTTTCTAAATAGGCTTTGATGATTTCGAGGTTACGCATATAACTCGCGCGACCTGGCAGAATACGACTGGAATCACAAAAATACTGAAGCGCCGATTCGGGATCGCCGCTTTCAAAATAGGCCATGCCAATTGATGCCAACACGCTTGAATACGGCGTTGGTTGCTCGGCCTGAAGTTTTTCGGCATTGAGTTGGTCGACCAAGTACTCGAGTTCAACCACTCTTTGATAACGACCCGAGTTCAGGTAGCAATACGCTTGATTGGCAATTGCCGAGATGTCGAGCGGCCTGGCTGCCAGCGCGATTTCGGTCCACTTTAGACCTTCATCGAATTCTTTTAAGGTTTCGCACTGGACCGCGGACATTCCGATGGCCGTGGCATAGTCGTCGGGCGCCGTTTTGGCCATATCGGTGTAAAAACTGAGATTTGAACTCCACACCTGAA
Source organism: Bdellovibrionales bacterium (assembly GCA_041738165.1). Lineage (GTDB taxonomy): Bacteria > Bdellovibrionota > Bdellovibrionia > Bdellovibrionales > UBA1609 > JALHOQ01. The sequence goes on along the minus strand of JBGSQJ010000360.1, from coordinate 5,652 downwards.
CCCGAGCGCGCGATTGATAAACCCAAACCATCAATAGACATGTCATGAGCCCAACAAATGCATTTCGAAGCCATATTGATTTTTTGAGTTCGTCGAATTTCAAGATCAACACACTCGAGACGAAAAACGCCGCAAAATAATGATAGTGATCGGCAACTGTTGAGATTCGCTGATACGCAAACGTCACGATTCCGCTAACAGGCAGAAGAACAACAACCCAGCCCAGCCCCCAGAGGTAGCGGCGATCTCGCTTGATCCCCCATGCGGCAACGGCGATTACGAATATTAAAAATCCAAGCCCGAGCCCCATGCGCCACCAGCTGCCGAGCACAACGCCAGGGCTATGAGCATAGTTCGCCGAGAGCGGAAACGGCCAAATCCACTTTAAAGTATAAAACAAAAAGGCGTCGCCCATAACCATGGGCCTTTGCCAGAGCTCAACTGGGATCAAATAATCCTCTTGGGCAGAACGAGTGACAATCGCCAACCAAAAACTGGCCACCAAACTCACACTCACCAAAAAATATAGCTGTCGTTTAGAAAATTTCACTGGCATTTGACCGGCTAACAAGTACACGAATGGCAATATGACGGCCGAGGGTTTGCTCAAAACCGAAAGCACGAAAAACAAAAATATAAGAATCAAGCCCGGCGCACCTTGGCCAAAAAACAAGACCACAAGACTGAGCAGTGCGAAGTAGCTCGAGAGCAAATCGCGGCCACCTGAAATCCACGCCACGGTTTGGATTTGCATCGGATGAATTGCAAAGGCCAATACGCCAAAAACCACACCTATCCAAGATTCAACGCCCCACCAACTTTTGAGCCGAAGTAGAATCAAAAACACCAAGAGCGCGTTGGCGAGGTGCAAACTGAGATTGAGAATCCTAAACAAAAAGGCGCCGCCGTCACCCCATTGATAGAGCCAATACCAAACGGTGCTCGTTACGGGCACAAAGAGTCCGAAATAAGTCTCATACCAAAACGGGCGCCAGAGCCCCGCAAGATAAAACGGATTGGCAAATATGTTGGACGTGTCATCCCACATTAATGGACCCGCACCATTGAGCGGCCACAAAATCAACGTTGCGACGATGAGAACGACAAGCGGCAAAATCGCAAAACGGTATTTAAAGATAGGCCCCACGCACCATAGGCTGACACACGCCAGAGACTCCGGCAAGATCCGTGTGACGATGAGTGAGCATTGGAATCCGATTCAATACGACCGCTTCAAAGCTGAACGTTCTCAGCCGTTTTGGGATTTATGTGCCGGTGTGGATTTCTCAAAGGTCCATACTGCACTTGATCTAGGTTGCGGAACCGGTGAGTTGACAGCAGCCATGGCTGAAAAATTCCAAATCAAGATGGTTTTAGGCATCGACTCGTCGAGCTCGATGCTCGAGAAGTCAAAAAAAATGAGCACCTCAAACATTCACTTTCAACAAGCCAAGATCGAAGACTTTAAACCTAAAGAACTCTTTGATCTGGTGATTTCTAATGCAGCCTTGCAGTGGACAGACAATCACAAGCTCAGGCTTAGTCAAATCGCCGAAGTGTTAAACCGTGAGGGCCAACTCGCTATTCAAATGCCAGCCAATCATGATCACCCCTCACATAAACTTGCCGGTGAGGTGGCCAAGCGGTTTAACTTAGAAGCACGAGAGACCAGCGTGCAGGGGCTCGACACCTACGCTCAGTGGCTTTTCGATTTGGGCCTAAAAGACATTCAAGTGACAATGAAGGTTTACTTGCACCCGATGAAATCGGCAGATGAAGTCGTTGAGTGGACCAAAGGCACGCTTTTGACTCACTATCAAAACTTACTTGAGCCTACAGACTTTTTAAGATTTCTCGAATTTTACAGTGCTGAGTGGAGCAAACAGAATTCGGGTGGACCTTATTTGTACACCTTTAAAAGACTCTTACTTTGGGCCTCGAAAATCTAAAAACTGTTTAAACCCTGATACAGACCCACTTGTGAATGCGGACCGGCTAAGATTATAAACTAGAGAACAAAAAAATGGGGGTTTTATGAAAAGTATCTTAGGGGGATTGATCGTTGCCATATGCGCGCTTTCATCTAGTTATTCTTTTGCCAGTATCAATGGTTCAAACTACACATGCGAAGGGCTTCGCAGCGTATTGAAGAGCATGGCTATCGCGCAAAACCCTGTGCGAGTGAACTATGTGTTCGAAGATCGAAATGGCAAATCGCACCCAGCTTGGTACATCTTAGGTGGAACTTGCGGCAGCGATGAAGTGCGAGGCGCGGCCTGGATAAAAACCAGCGACATGCCTGGCTTTAAACGCTGCACCGTTTGGTACACGTGCGTGCCAAGAACTAGCGGCAGGTAGTTTTTTAGAAAATTAGTTTTCCCAGAACGGCTGATTGAGGCGATCGCAAGATTGGTGAGCAAAAAACTGCCTCGCCTCAATTGGTATGGCTTCTTGAGCTGCCGGCCAGTGACAGGCCACCATCACGTGCTTTTGGCTGCGAATGTCGGTTGCGGCCCATGCTACGCGAGTGCCAGACGGCAAAGCCACCTCTCCGTTTGGTGTAAAGACAAGAGTTCTTTGGCTTAAGCGAAACTGACTCCACTTTTTGAGCTGATCTAAAATTTCGGTCCACTTTGGGGTGTGTCTTAAATCAACAGTGAGCTCCCAACGCAAGGGGGCCTCGACACCGATATTTTTCATAGTCGATTTAAATGCTGCAAGTCTTTGCGGCGTCTCTTTTACCCCAAGAGAAGTCAGATACAAATCAACCGAACTTTCTAACCACTCGGCAACGTCTTGGGCCTTGGCCGATTGAGGTGGCTTGAGTACGGGCCATTCATTGCTGGCCCACACGTTTTGCAAGACTTGCTCGCGCTGACTAAGTGGAAGTGTGCGAACAACTTGCGCCAATGCATATGAAAGCAAAGGCCAAACTCCAATGGAGCCATAAAGCTTGGGTGAGCGAGGCTGAAGACTCGCTAAAATTCGGCTGCCACAAAGCTGCTCGAGCTGCACAGATCGATAGTCCCCGAGGCACGCATCATTAAGCGCGAGGGGGGTCGAGGCCATTCGCATGACATCTGTTTCTTTTGGTTGAAGCCAGAACCTTAAAAAGTCCGCAAGCACTTGAGTTTGAATGAGATTGGAATTGTGAGTGTGTAGAGTTAAGTAAACCTGATTGAACGCCCGAAGTAGCACATCTGGCTGATTCAGCCAATCCGAACCAATTTTCAACTGGTTGTATTCTTGTGAAAAAGCTCTTGGATCGTTGTCGACAATTTCAATATTGAGCTGACTCCATCGACCAGAAAATGGCGACAAGGGTTCAAGAGCCTCAATGGCTCGCAATTTCTTTTGTATATGAGGACGCAAGGGATTGAGCAAAGGCTCAAGATCTAAACGACTCTCAAGCTGGCAGTTGAAGACTTTGCGACCCTCGATCGTGACCGAGCGAATGCCGCTTGAATGAACGCATGATGGTCTATCGCTTAAAACTCGATGCCCAACCCAGGCCATAAGAATAAATGTCAACACGCTCAAGGCCCGAACCAGGGCCTCGAAGCGATCCGATGCTCTCACCAATCTCACCACTTTGCTTATTTTGATCTTTATCCAATACAAAATCTGGGCCCCCTCTAAAAGACAGCTAATAGGTCTTGGCGGGTTAGTGGCCGGCAGTCTTTTCAGAGGTGTATAGAAATAGTTATAAGGGAAGGCCCGCTCGGGCGACTCGAGAGGGCAGCCCGTGCTGAATGAGGTTTTCAATTCCAGGAGAAATTTGAATCAGTTTTTCGAGTTTTACGCCGGTTTCAAAGCCCATTCCATGAAGCATGTAAACGAGGTCTTCAGTGGCCAAATTGCCGCTGGCTCCCTTGGCATAGGGGCAGCCCCCAAGCCCCCCAAAGCTCGAATCGAACACACGAACCCCTAAGTCTAAGCTGGCCAAAACATTGGCGAGCGCCGTGCCTCTCGTGTCGTGAAAGTGCATGGCGACCTTCTTGAGGCCAACATCTTGAGACACTTTTTTTAAGAGCGAGCGAACTTGTTTGGGAGTCGCCACTCCAATCGTATCGCCGATTGAAATCTCATACATGCCGAGCTCTAGGTACTTCTCGATTTGCTTTCTCACAACGCTCTCTTTGACCAATCCCTCATAGGGGCAACCAAAGGCCACGCTCAAATAGCCACGAACTTTGATCTTTGTAGGGCGCGCCATTTTTATGACCTCTTGAAAGCGCTCGAGCCCCTCACGCATAGAACAATTTATATTCTTTTGCGAAAAGCTCTCTGAGCTGGCGCCAAAAACCGCGATTTCTTTAAGTGATGTCTTCTCGGCCAGCTCCATACCTTTACGGTTGGGAACCAAGGCCGAAAAACGAACGTCTTTGGGATACTTGCGTTTTGAATTCAAAAGCTCTTGAATCAACTCGAAACTCTGATTCATTTGCGGCACCCATTTGGGTGAAACGAAAGCCCCGACTTCGATGCGCCTAAGGCCCGCCGCCACCAGCTGATCTATGAAATTCAATCGCTGATCAACGCTCAAACTTTGAACTTCATTTTGCAGGCCGTCTCTTGGCCCGACCTCGACGATTTCAATTTTTTTCATTTGGCAACCACCTTGGCCAAGAGCTGACCGAGCGGAACCTGATCCCCTTCGCTCACTCGAACCTCTTCGACCTTGCCGACAAGATCGGCCTCAAGAGTGTATTCCATCTTCATAGCTTCCATCACGATCAAGCTTTGGCCAATTTCAACTTTGTCGCCCGCTTTGACCAGAACTTTGGTGATTTTGCCAGGCATAGGCGCCAAACACTGGCCGGTCGCAACGTTTGCCGAACTGCCAGCTTTGCGGCCTGAGGTTGATAGGTCAAGCACGTGAGTCTCACCCTCAAAGTGAAGCCACATTTTACCCTGAGACTTGAGCGCCCAAACCGGGATGCGCCGACCTTCGAAATCGAGCTTGAACCATCTCATGTGGACTCGCTCCAATCATGGCCAAATGGACTCGTCAATCGACCCGCGCCGCTTTTGGATTCACTCAGTGATTGAGATATATCGTCGACGAGCTTCTTTTCGGCGATCGAAAATTCCGAAGCGGGCAGCGCCTTAGAAAAATTCTCTTCGAAAAAACGCGTGGTCATGGCGCCTGACACAAAATCACCGTGCTCTAATATTTTTTGAAGTAACGGAATATTGGTGCGAACTCCAAAAATCACCGTCTCACTTAAAGTTTGCCGCATTTTCTGAATGGCGCGAACGCGCGTCTCATCCCAAACAATAATCTTCGCAATCATCGGATCGTAGTGCGGAGTGATCTCGTCGCCCTCTTCAAATCCAGTTTCAAATCGTCTTCCGGGACCGTGGGGCCAATGCAAACCCAAAAGCCGGCCGGTGCTCGGCCGACCCGCCTGATAGGGATCTTCGGCATAGATTCGGCACTCGATCGCGTGGCCTCTTGGCGAAAACTCAGCGGGCCAAGCACTCGGGTCACCTTGAGCGGCCAAAATCTGAGCCTTAACTAAATCGACCCCCAATACCAACTCAGTCACTGGGTGCTCAACTTGAAGGCGCGTGTTCATCTCCCTAAAATAAATGCCGCCATCTTGAAGCAAAAATTCGACGGTGCCAGCCCCTTGGTACTTGGCGGCC
>JBGSQJ010000328.1:0-2725 GCA_041738165.1 Bdellovibrionales bacterium | reverse complement strand
GTGGCTCTGTCACTTCAGACAGCTATGGCCTTGACCTAACTTTTTTTCGCTCAAGTGAAGATGGTGCAGCTATAAATTACCTGATGGGATCTGCGTTAAAAGAACTCGCACTTGAAGCCATGCCAACGTCTAAAGTCTATGTTGGTGCAGGTCTTCATACGGTCCACTATCACACGAACACCTCGAGTGAGTATACAAACTCGAACGGCTTTCACACTCTCGCAGGGATGACAATGAACTTTGGTGCTGCGCTCGCGGCTCGCGGGCAGTTCACTTTGCTCAATGGCCCGGGACTTTGCTTAATGGTGGAATTTGGTATTGAGTTCCCTCTCTGGGGATCAAGTTTCGCTACAGCCACACCGGCTGCGGAATCTAAGACAAAGCCCTAGGCCGACTTAAGTGGATGCTTTCGATCCGAAGAAACGAGCCGGCTAAGAACCTTGTCGAGCTCTGATCGGTCAAAAAACCACAATCCTTCGGGATTGAGTTTGTCGCTCTTCAGACAGTTGAATCTTTGCAGCAGGGCATAGAACTCTTTAGTTACAGATTTCTTTGCACCGATCGTCCATTTGCTCTCACCTGAAAAATGAACCACAAGAGAATAGGAGCCCAAAAAAGAAACTCCCAAAAGGTTGGGCAGGGGTTTGACCACGGCGGCGATCTCTTCAATAAATCCATCAACCGCCAGCACGCCATTGATTTGAACTTCACGATAGTAGGGCATCAAGTCGATCAAAAGCGCGCGATCTGTTTGATAGCCTTCACCAGGAACCAAATGCCCACTAAAGTGTTTAGACAACAGACTTTTGCTCATGGTCATTATGCGCTTTGAAAACAGCCTTTCGCTTAAGAAGATTCCCCAAAAAAGTGAACTGAGCAATAGCCCGGAGAGTGCAAAAAGCAGCCACCTTTGGTTCGCGACCTCAATCTGCGCGGCCAAAGCGAACGTCAGCGCTCCACCAATAGAAATAATAGAAATGATTCCTAAAGCTTGAGTCACGCCAAACTGCAATTTGAGCAATCGGTGATGAATGTGTTCTCGATCAGCAAAAAAAATCGACTTGCCGCTCAGAATTCGCCGAAACATAGCGGCGACTACGTCTGAAAATGGCAGGGAGAATAAAAACAAAAGTGCAACAAAATAGCTTGGACCAACGGCTTGGCTTGGGGTCACTATGGCCATGGCTCCGAGAGTAAACCCAATAAAGGCGCCACCGACCTCGCCCAAATACACCTTTGCGGGGTTCCAGTTGCGAAGTAAAAAGCCAACTTGCGCCGCGGCCATAATCAGACATAGCTCTGACCCCGGAAACACGGTGGCTAGACCCAGCCACCCAATGATCCCCAGTGTGGAAGCTAGACCGTCCATTCCATCTAAAAAATTGTAGGCATTCGTTGTCCCCACCACGAACAATACCGCAACAATTTGACCGATCCAATTGTTCGAAAGCAGCTCTGTGAATATCATTCCCTCTTTTGGGAGCAGAGTGAGCCAAAGGCCTGCACTCACAAGTTGTGCACCCAGTTTCCAGCGCCCACCCAGTTCAATCACGTCGTCCAATACCCCAACCACCAACATGGGCAAAAAGGCGAGTAGCAATAATTCTCCCAATTCAGAGCCAACTGACACCATACCGGCCGCACTAGCCACAAAAACACCAAGACCGCCAAGTAGCGGAGTGCATTCGTCTTTTTTTCTGCGATAAGACGGCTTACTGACCACTCCTCGAGCCTTCGCGACTTTTTCAATTGTAAACGTCAGCAAAAAGGAGCCGGCAAATACAAGAGTGCAAATGAGTAGTAGCATGATTCTCATTTCGGTACTTCTGACGAATTTTTGCACTGGTCATTCATCTATAAATCTTCTGACGCAGACCGAAGGTCCTGAGCCTCGACCAATTTGAAAAAAGACATCTTAACCCCGGAGCGCCAACGCGAGTATGATTTACAATAGTGAGTCAAACTCTTGCCACTGTGGTTTAAGACTACGAAAAATAACAATGAGCGATCGGCGAGAAGGGAAATTTCAAATGGATAAGAAAATTGGCGTCATAGGCCTTGGCTATGTTGGATTGCCGCTTGCCGTTGCTTTTGCAAAGAAGCACAAAGTCGTAGGTTTTGACGTGAGTCGCACTCGAGTTCAGGAACTCAACAAAGACTACGACCGAACGGGTGAAGTTTCGCCTGAGGCTTTGAAATCGGCTGCCCTTAAAATCACCGATGATCGCCAAATTCTGGCGGACTGCAATGTGTATGTGATCACAGTCCCAACCCCCATCGACACAAATAAACAACCCGATTTGTCGGCCCTTTGCTCGGCTACTCAATTTGTTGGTGAGGTGTTAAAAAAGGGCGACATCTGTGTATTTGAATCCACTGTGTATCCTGGCTGCACAGAAGAAATTTGTGTTCCGATACTCGAACAAGCAAGTCGGCTCAAGTTCAATCAGGATTTTTTCTGCGGCTATTCACCAGAGCGAATGAACCCCGGTGACAAAGAGCGCACGGTAGACAAAATAGTCAAAGTGACAAGCGGTTCAACGCCTGAAATCGCCGATCAGGTCGACGCGCTTTACGCCTCAGTGGTAACAGCGGGAACCCACAAAGCGCCCTCGATTCGAGTGGCCGAAGCCGCCAAGGCGATCGAAAATGCACAACGAGACATCAATATCGCATTCATCAATGAGTTGGCGCTGATTTTTAATAGAATGAATCTCGACACCTT
>JBGSQJ010000273.1:0-3119 GCA_041738165.1 Bdellovibrionales bacterium | reverse complement strand
GCTTATGACGGAACGGCTCAAAATAGGCAAAGACCACGACAGGTCATCTATCATTAAAATGAAGGACGCTAAAGGCAAAGTGCGAATCGAGTTGACGGTTGAAGCCAACGGGGACTCAAAACTGAATTTTTTAAATGAACTCGGCAAAGTCGTCTACAGCCTTCCCCCAAGTACCAATCGGTAGCTTGAGGTAGTAAAAAATAGACTGAGGTGAAACCAGTGAGATTTAGCGACGTTCATTTCACCTGTAGCCAATTCCAACATATTTCAAATAGACGACCCTAAAGAGCGCTTAAAAATTCAATGTCACGCGCCGATGAACTCGGTGGATTTTCCCAAAGACTTAACACATAGCCACCGCCGCCGCTGCCAGTTGGCTTTACGGCGAGCGCACCCAACTCATTCAGCCTACTCATATGAAAGCCAAGGTCGCCCTGACAAAGCCCCCAATTGACAAAACATTCTCCGCCCATTTGAATTGCTCGAGTCAACTGTTCATCTCTCATTGAATCTGTCGACGCCAAAGCCATTTCGGCGAGCGCGACCGACTCGGCCATTTTCAAATCGATCTTTGCAGCCAAGTCGGGCTGAGCCTGCGCCAGCCGTTTGACCTTGGCCACACAATCCGACGTCATGCCGCGCACGCCTGAAAAAGATAAGAAAAGATTTGGCTTCCATACACACTGAATGGGCCTAGGCTCGCCGCCGCGAACAAAGCGAACACCCTCACCTGAAAGCGAAACCGCAAGATCAACTCCGGAGCTTTCACCGTGAAAGAGATTTTCAAGCCCACGGGCAAACTCATATATGTCATTTTTTGAAATCAACTCTTGAGTTTCACACCATCTCGCCACCGCTCCACAAAGAGCCGCAGATGCGCCAAGACCTGCGCCTACAGGGATTGAGTTTTCAATATGAAATTCACCCGATAAAGGGTCACGCACGCCAAGCAACTTCAAGGCATGCTCTATCACACCAAAAAACAAAAGCCGCAGATCTTCACCATGGGGACCACTAAAATGAACATCCATGGTTTTCGAGTGAGGCACAAAGCCCAGTTTCAAAGACCTTGATGTTAACGGAAACGCCAAAGCCGCAGACCCTCTAAGAACCGCGTGTTCACCGCTCAAAATCCATTTGCCATAGGTTGTCGTTTCAAATGAGCGCATTTAACTCCAGCTCCGAATGGCCCTCAGGTCATCTAACCACAAATCGGCCTTAGCCCTTTGATCCGACCGAATGAGCAAGTGCACATTGGCTCCAGCATCCATTGTCACCACGGGGCCATCGCCCTCTCTTTTCCAAATCTCTCGCATTTTCCAAAGCACTTCGAGAGTCCCAGGCTTAAAATATCCAAAACTCGGCTGGGAAGTCTCAAAGAGCGCATGCATATCAAAAAACTCAGACCAGGTGAGTTCAAATATTTCACGCCAATTCTCTTGATAGATGGCTCGCTGAAGCCGCTCAAGCCTTTGCGAGGCTCGCTCAACTCGGCCCTGCCAATTCAGACTCGATTGAATTCGCTCATGAGCTTCACTCGAAGAAACCGTTTTCGCCGCCGACTCCACAATCACAACGGCGTGCTCGAGCGTCATTGGCAAATCCAATTTACGTGCGCCGCTTTTGTCCCATAGGGCCCAGGGCGTAAAAAAAGATCGGCAAGAAGAACCCGAGCCCAGCCTTGAGATCTCTGCAAGTCCTTCGTGAGTCAATTCAAATTCGGGGCGCGCCAATTTGGCCAGGTCATAGGCCGCGAGTGTGAGCGCCGCAAAGCTCGATGCCGAACTTGCAAGCCCACAATCTGACGGAAAATTATTGGCCGAACGAATCTGATAATGACCTTGAATCTCAAACGCTGATTTGAGCGCCTTCCAAAAAGTCAAAAATTTAAAACGCCCCTTCTCGGTCAACTCAATGGGTTCAAGGCCGAGCAGTGGACCCCATTCGTCTACTAGAAGGTTATCGTCTCGCTCCACCTCAACAAAAGTTCGCAAATGCTCAAGAGTGTAAGACAAAGAACTGTTCAAAGCCTGATTGCCAGCATCTTTGCCCATGTATTTGATCAATGCGATATTTGAAGGAGCCGACGCTTTGACCTTCATAGCTCAGCTCCATGAAGCCGAATCTCTACGCCGCCCGATAAATTTGCATTAGAGGCCACCGCCGCCAAGCTTTGCTTTCTCAAAAAGACATTGAATTTTTCACGATCGGTTGCCTGATAAAACACCAAAACCGTATCGGCGCCAAGTGCCCCGCAGCCTTTGGCCACCAAGCACCAATCTTGTTCATTGAAAAGCCGAACAAGAGTCTGCGCCGCCGCCGATTGAAGACCTAGCTCCACAAGCACATTTGAATAGTCCTTCACTAGCCCGACAAAAGTTTCGACGGATGCAGATCCAAAGGCTTGAACAGCTTTCACGGCCGGCCGCATGAGCAGTTTAATTTGATCGCGATTGACTGACTCTAGGTGCAAGTGGGTTGGAATTTTCTGATGAGTTCGCACAATCGACCAAGCCAGCTCCGGATAGGGCCAATCCAAACTCTTCGCTGAGGGTTCACTCATATCTATTCGGGCCACTTGTCCAACTGTCTGTGCCAAAAGATCCGCGCCGCTACCTTGATTTTCGGACAGCACTTGTTGATCTCGCCAGACCGCCAGCCAATCTACCCCTCTCGCCGTGCGCTCGAAAGAACTCTGCAGCATCGTCGTAAAAGTGTGAGCGAGCAAAAACTGCGCTCCCGAAGCGCCAAACCCACCTGCACCCGTGTGGGGGTCTGCAAACTCAAGATCCCAATCTGCCCAAACCGGCTCTCTCACTCTCAGCCACTTGTGTGCAGGCGAACCATCTGAAAAACCCGAAGCTTGACCACTCCCAAGCTGAACTCTCAGCTCGAAGCGCGGTGCCGTATTTAGAATCAATGCAGGCCCACCAACCAAAACGGCGTACTCTCCCAGCAAAAAAGTCTTACTTGGAGCGCTCAAACAAATTTTCATGTTAAATCGCGTGCTCGATCGGCTCTGAGCTCTCTTAAGACTTCCACCGCATGACTCATAGAAATTCGTTTATGAAGACTCAATATCTCTTCGAGCCTCTTTTGCACATAGGGCATTTCACGCT
>JBGSQJ010000219.1:0-9059 GCA_041738165.1 Bdellovibrionales bacterium | reverse complement strand
CAAAACCTTCTAGTTGATTGATTTTAATGTACCTCACGAGCCGACGAAATGCGTCTGAGCCGAACACAACGCGAGTGAAAGGTCGGTGGTCCCAAAACTTTCTGGCCATTTTGGTGGCGTTATTTTTCCACCTAGAACGGCCCGTCACCATTATTGCAATGGCTGAACTGATCGCCCGAATAAAGCGAGTGTAGCCCTGGCGGTAACGGAGTTGAATATGCAGGTGCAAGTGATTGCCGACGTTGGCACTCGAGTGAATGTGAATACCATTTTTCGCAGCAAATTTTTTTATGATCGCGTCGATTCGTCGAGCGTTCCCTTGTCGCCTAAACGACCAGGCGCCTTTGGCCTGACTTGATCTCAGTACAAGATGCATCGAGTGTCTGACCGCAAGAGGCCTAGGGCCTGACCGACCCTTTCGAGTATTGCGCAAAACTCCACCATAAGCCGTGCTAGATTTTTTCAGCTTGGGGAACGTGAGTTGCTTAGATTTCATATTGTTTGTGTGTGTCTCGTGTTTCTGGGATTCAAGAACCTTTGAACTTTCAATGCTGACATATGTCTATGGGTTTTGGCTGTCTCGATGTGACCGAAGGTATAAAATGTCGAGGGATGAGCGTCAAGAGGTGGGCGAAAAAAAGAATGGTTCGAGCCTGGATGACAATAAAGATTTTTGTGCAAAAAGGGAGCGCGGCCAGTTGATTGGGGACGGCTAGATCGATCGCCATGGTTTTTAATTGTGATTTTGGACCTCCAAAACGAGCAGCAACCAAATAGTCATTGGTGCAGCCTCCTAAAGACTTTGCAGCCCCTCTTTGAATCATTGAACGATGCAACCAAGGGGCGGTGAGTTGGATCCCAGACCTTGTCTCAAAACGGGACAAGGTCCAAGCCAATTGGTTCCACAAAGCAGCAGTGACCCGACGCCTGAAAGAACCGACAAATTGTTAGACAGTTCCCAAAAACCCGGTCAATCGGCGCTGTCTCAATTTGGTATTTTTCTCGTGTTTTCAATATGTTACGCGAAAATCAAGTCAACACCCCCATTGCTCTTATGAAGGGTTATGAGGAGACCTCAAATGAAGACATCATTAGCTCGATTTGGCCTAATACTTATAGCCGCTGCCCTTTGGTTGGCCCAAGGCCCCTACCAAAAAGAACAACAAACTGAGATGGCGTCGCGATCTACAAAACTGGGGAAACCTTTAGAGACAAAGGCCTCTCCTGACAAAGAACTCGAAGTCTTATTGAATGATCCAGCGATCTCTTCAGGTTGGGGACTTAAAATGACAGAAGCACAAAAAGCTTGGCGCATCTCCCAAGGCAGCCGTGACATTGTGGTCGCCGTGATCGATACCGGCGCCGATGTTCAACATCCAGACTTAACCAAAAATATATGGGTCAACAAAGGTGAAACTGGGTTTGATGCCAAAGGAAAAGACAAAGCCACCAACGGAGTCGACGATGACGGCAACGGCTTCATCGATGACATCAATGGTTGGAATTTTGCTGCAAATTCAAATGCCCTCACCGATGACCACGGTCATGGCACCCATATCGCCGGCATCATTGGCGCTGAAGGCGGCAATGGCATAGGTATTAGCGGAGTCGCTCCGAAAGTGAGCCTCATGATCCTTAAGTATTACGACGCAAAAGGTTCAGACTCAGGAAACCTGGTCAACACAGTTAAGGCCATAGACTACGCCGTCAAGATGAATGCCAATATCATCAATTATTCGGGCGGAGGAACCGCACCCAGCCCCACAGAAAAAGCCGCCATCGAGCGCGCTGAAAAACAAGGGATTTTGTTCGTCGCCGCTGCGGGGAACGAACGCTCCAATTCCGACGTTCGCAAGTATTACCCCGCGGATTATGGCTTAAAAAACATCCTTTCGGTGACCGCCATTGATCGCCACAAAAACGTACTGCCTTCGAGCAACTACGGCGAGCAAACCGTCGACGTCGCAGCGCCAGGCAACGACATCATCTCGACTTTGCCAGATGGAAAATATGGATTTATGACCGGCACCTCTCAAGCGACCGCATTTGCCACGGGAGTTGCGGCCTTGATCATGGCCAACAACGCCGAGCTGCAAACGGCCGAAAACGTGATTAAGTATCTCACGCTCACGGGTGACAACGATGAAAAGCTAGTGGGCAAAACTCGCTATCAAAGACGACTCAACACCTACAAAGCGCTGGCCATTCAAGATTCAGATTTGTCATTCAACGGCACCAAGCTTCAAGCCTCGAGCCAATACAATCGCTTAAAATTTGCTGCCGAAGCTTCTGATCGCAAACTGGCGGAGTTGGAGAGCGAAAGTCCAAATAACAAAATCACATCATTTGCAAAACAGATTCAAAATCATTTGGGCCTCAAGAATAACTAGGGACCGTAGACGTATTTTCAAGGCCGCATAAAACGTCGACTCCACGTAATCTAAAATTATTTATGATTTACGTCTAAACTGAAGATGAGCCGCAATCGATGCAAAAAGCAACGCGGCTCCGAGGCCCGCGATGTTTCTAAACATCGGCGTAATAAGCCCAAAAACCACAAGTCCTGCACCCAAAAGATAGGGCAAATGCGTTATACGAATCCGACTCTTTCGCCTTTTAAATGAAGGTGTGTGGGGCCTAGCCGCCATCTCGACTTGGACCGTGCCAATAGCCGCCAATTTTTTTAAACAACTTTGGGTTTGTTCATCCGAAGGCATCAATTGCTTCATCGAACCATACATTCTTGCGGCAAAAGCCAAATCATTTTCTCGCTGGCAAATGGCGATGAACTCTTCGTGCTGAACCAAGTCGCCGTAGTTGCCGAGCACTTTTTGCCACTTTTCTTTTAGGGGCCTCGCCACCTCGGTTTCTGGACCTTTTTCAACCACCCTAGGCGCACTCGACTGGACCTTTCGCGGGGACTCTTTGAATTGAATAGGAATACCACTGATCTCGCCGCTCACCCCGAGATCTTCGAGTGGCAACCAAAACCGAGAATGACACTGAATGCATTCAAAACGAGGCTTGGCCTCTTGAATGTCTGAGAATTGAACCAGGTACAGCTTTCGACAGCTGGGGCACCGCACCCTAAACGTTTCGCTAGGGCTCAAATAGCCTGGCTGACCTTCAGTCTCTGTATTCTGTTGAATTGAATCGACAGGCATAGTGACTCCTTATCACCAATACTTTAGCCTATGTGCATGCAACTCTGGCCCCCAAATCCATGGTCCATTTCTATAAGTTGCCGGCGCGACTCGCCGTTGCTGTTTTCTATTGTAACAGGAATGTTAGTCGGCACAAGCTATATTCCGTTCCCACCTTGGGCGATTTTTTTCTGCTTACTTCCCCTATGGTCTGTGTGGATAAAGTCCGAATCCGCTTCACAAGTTCTGTTTTGTGGGTGGGTGGCGCAGTTCGTTTTCACTCTGATCGGGTTCAATTGGGTCAGTTACACCGTTTATGAATTTGGGCATTTGCCATGGTGGGCCTCTGGTCTCACGCTCATTCTCTTCGCCAGCTTTGCTAACTTGCACTTTCCAATTGCTGGGTGGATTTGGTTTAGGCTCTGCCGAAGATTTAATTTGCAAGGCCCACTAAAGATCGCCTCTTTGGCTTTGACCATGGCGCTAGCGGAATTTTGCTTCCCCATGATTTTCGATTGGCACTTTGGATACACTTGGGTCTGGAGTGGACTCCCCATCTTTCAACTCGGTGATCTCTTCGGGTTTTCTGGCCTGAGCTCACTCACCTACCTGGCCAACGCCGCGTTGTTGATGGCGTGGGTGAATTTTAAAAATAAACAACACTACTTGGCCTGGGCCTTGAGTGTTCCGGTGGTGTTTTTGCTTTTGAATGTCTGGGGTTATTCGCACAGCCTCAAGTGGAAGAATAGCGACAAGATGCTCAACGCTATGATCGTTCAAGCCAACATCGGCAACCAAGAAAAACTCATGTCAGAAGTGGGAAGTGGATTTCGAGATGTGGTGGTCAATCGGTTCAGTCAGCTCACTCAAGCCGGCCTCGCACAGTCCCCTGAGACCGACGTGATCTTGTGGCCCGAAACGGCTTTTCCAGAACCGATCGAAGATCGTAGGCTCATGCTGGGATATGCCTATAGACTCAAAAAAGATCTCATCCAATTCGATCGCCCCCTCATCACTGGCGCTTACTCGTATCATGAAAAACTCAATCGAATCACAAATTCGTTTTTCATACTTAGCCCCAAAGGCGAATGGCTCGACAATCCCTATCACAAAACCGTTCTATTGGCCTTTGGCGAGTTTCTACCCGGCGCCACTTGGTGGCCCAAGCTCAAAGAGCTTTTGCCGCAAGTTGCGGACTTTGCGAGAGGGCCGGGACCAAGCGTTCTTGAGCTCGCGACCAACTCCGATCAAAAAGTAAAAATAGGTGCCCAAATCTGCTACGAGGGCCTCTTTTCTTGGTTCACTCGAGATCTCTCTCGAAAGGGCGCCCAGATTCTTGTGAATCTCACCAATGATTCCTGGTATGGAACCTGGGAACAACCCTACCAACACGCCTACATGACGTTTGCGCGCGCCATTGAGGTGCGGCGGCCCCTCATTCGCTCGACCAACACAGGAATCTCGGGGGTTATGCTCGCGAGCGGTGAACTGCTCGAACTTTCGCCACTCGCGACCGCCTGGCAGCACCTTTATGAAATTCCCTACCTTGAAAACCCTGAACCAACTTGGTACTCAGGCCATGGTTTTTATGTTGTGCCGGCGCTGCTCTTGCTGAGCTTGCTTGGTATTCTGGTTTATGGAATAACTCGAACTCGATGAAGAATCTCGACTGGGTTGATGTATTAGAAAGGCTCTCTTCGTTGGCGACGAGCCAGCGCGCCAAGGAACATTTGGCCAAGACTGAGCCTATGACTGATCAAAATGCGGCATCGGTGCAAATATCTCAAACGCTTGAAGCTCAGCAGATTTTGGCTCTAGGCAAACGCCCTTTTATGGAGAGTCTAGACTTATTCCCCGTTTGGCAATCTCGCTTGAGTAAAGAGGCCACGCTCAGACCCTTAGAGCTCAGAGACGTTCGGCATTTTTGCCTTGAGGCCATTGCACTCGATGAAGTGCTCGCTCCATCCGCTCAGAGCTGGGGCCAGTCAATAAAATCGCGCCTCGTGCGAGGTGAAGAGCCTTTGTCGGCCATCGAGCACATCATGACTCCCGAAGGCGAGATTCGCACTGATGCCAGCGAAGAGCTCTTTAAATTGCACAACGAAAAAAAACAGATCGTTAGGCAAACGCAAAATACCCTGGACCAGCTGATTCATAAACATGAACTTGAAACGGTATTGCAAGATCGCTACGTGACCAACCGTGAAGGCCGCTGGGTGCTCCCCGTACGAAGTGGCAAGCAGCACGATTTTGAGGGCATTATTCACGCCTCTTCTCACAGCAAACAAACCGTGTTTATGGAGCCGAAAGATATTATTCCGCTTAACAATCGACTTCGCCAAATTGAAGTGGACATCGAAGAAGAGATTGAGCGTCTTCTTCGCACTTTAAGTGAATACTTACGCCGGCAACTGACCGAATTTAAATCTACCGAAGCGGCCATGCTCGAGGCCGACATTCGATTTGCCCAAGGGCAATTGGCCAATCAAATTCAAGGGCAACCGCCCCGTTTTTCTGACGGCCCCATACGCTTGGTTGATTTACGTCACCCATTGCTGTCGATCACGAGCAAAGATGTTGTGGCCAACACCGTTGAACTGCAGGGCGATGATCGTATATTGCTTTTATCAGGGCCAAATGCAGGTGGTAAGACTGTGCTTTTGAAAGCCGTTGGGCTCGCCGCGCAGATGGCAAGGTGTGGATTGATGGTGGCCAGTGGGCCCGAGCCTCGTTTGCCATTTTTCAAAAACTTACACGTTGGTGTTGGAGACTCTCAAAGCGTCGATCAACATCTCTCAACTTTTGCCGCCCACTTGAATATTCTCAATAGGGCAGCCAATGAAGCCTCAAAAGACTCTCTGATTCTTATAGACGAAATCTGCGGCTCAACCGATCCCGAAGAAGGAACCGCTCTGGCCAGAGCGTTCATCGAGCGCTTTGCTGAAACTAAGTGTTTGGGCGTTGTCACCTCACATCTTGGGCCCTTGAAAATCGGTTGGAGCCGAGGCTCTGGCGTGATCAATGGCAGTATGGAGTACGACGGCCAAACCGGTCGGCCTACCTACCGATTCTTTATGGGTGTACCTGGTCAGTCACTGGCTCTACAGACCGCACGGCGCGTGGGCGTTGACGCCGAGATTGTTGAAAAAGCCTTTGAATATTTGAGTCCTGAATCCAAACGCTATCATGCGAGCCTCGATGAGATCGAGACGGTCAAAACTGAACTCACCAGGCAGCAATTGAAACTTAATGAACAGCTTAAAGAGTCTGAAAAAACCAAAGCAAAGTACGAAAAACTCGTTCAGCAAATGGAATCCGAAAAAGAAATTCTCATTGAAAAAGCCGTCGGCAAAGCTGAGAAAAAAATCCAGCAGCTCATCGAGCAAGGCCAGGCCGACGATGTGTTTAAAAAACATGAGCGCCTCTTAAAAATCAAAACCGAAATGCCTGAGATTGTGCGCGCACAAAGTGGGGGACAGGCTCAACGGGTGACAAAGAAAATTGAAACAGCGCAGGACTTTGCCGAAGCTTATCCTGCGGGTTCAAGAGTTTTTGCGCCGTCGATTGGCCGAGATGGCATTGTGCAAAGTGCTCCGAATCAAAAGGGCGAGGTGACTATTCTTTCGCAATCGATGCGCCTTTCGGTATTGTGGAATCAACTGGAGCCTCCACACAACTCACTCAACCCCACGCAAAATTTGATTCGGCAAGCGGGCCTGCCGGGCTCAACTCAGCTGAGTTCAGATCGGCAAATTGATGTGCGCGGCAGAACGCTTGACGATGCACTTTTAAAGATCGAAGAAGATCTGGATAAGGCCGTGGTGAATCAAGAGGGCCGAGTTAAAATTGTGCACGGTCATGGCACAGACACCTTGAAAAAAGGAATTCGAAACTACCTGACCCGCTCGGTTTATGTCGTCAAATGGTTCGCCGGCACCGCCGATTCAGGTGGCCAAGGCGTGACCTGGGTTGAATTGAATTAGGGCCATCATCACTTCCTAGGCGCAACCACAACCGTCAGCTCAACGCACCCTTGATCGCACTTGAACAGAGATCACTTAAACTCCACCCACGTCACGCCTTGGCCGCCTGAATCGGCGATCAATCACTGTCGTTCTCTTCCCGACCTACACTCAAGTTTGGCCTCGCTTCACTAGGCTAGGGCCGCAGCACTCACCCTAGCCCGCCATTTCATTTTCGCTCAGATCGGCCCTTCGACTCACAACGTATCCGAAC
Organism: Bdellovibrionales bacterium; assembly: GCA_041738165.1. Classification (GTDB taxonomy): domain Bacteria; phylum Bdellovibrionota; class Bdellovibrionia; order Bdellovibrionales; family UBA1609; genus JALHOQ01. The sequence continues at coordinate 1,680 of JBGSQJ010000219.1, read as the reverse complement.
ATTCAAACTGACTTTAAGCCGCCTCTTTGTCTAACAATTAGGTCTCAGATTTCAAACAAATCCTTTCATCAGACATAGTCCAGGTCTCAGATTTCAAACAAATCCTCTCATCACACATCAAACAGCGCGCGAAATTCTTCTATCAACTCAACAAATTTCTCTTCCCAACATCGAGAAGAGCCCGCAACCGACATCGATCTTCGTAGGTCACCCTCCGGTAACTTTCCACGTTGACTCACTTTCTTTTTGGCGATTGAAAACTTAGCAAGGACCCCGGAGGGGGGGCCTACTCTTTCAACCGTGAGTCCCGGAGCTCTCATTTGAAGTGCAACAAGGGCCAGAGTGATTCACGCGAGGCGCCGGCGGGGGATTGACAGTAGCGATGGTATGAGATACTTATCTCAAACAAATGGCGAAGAGAACCAAACAGCTCGAATTTCAATTGGTGGGCCTAAAGCGACCGCAAGATGCATTTGGGGGCTCACTTTTAAAAGGCAACAACGCCAAAGTGAAGCGACCACTCGACTCAAAATATCCCATCCACCTCGTTCTTCGCGGCGTACGAGGCGGAATGCGGCTGCCAAAGTGCCATCTGGCGATCAATAAAATACTCGATGAATGCGGGCACAAGTACGGCATTCGAATCTACAGTCGCTCAAACGTCGGCAATCACCTTCATTTGATTATCAAATTGGCTAGAATCTCAAATTGGGCGCACTTCATCAGAGAAGTCGCTGGTCGAGTGGGGCTGCTGATGCGCTCGGTGGGTGCGACCTCGATGGGCGAATCTTACTGGGCCGAGAGGCCATTCACTCGTATCGTGCGAAGTTGGGGTAAGGCGTTCAAGACACTCAAGGAGTACGTTTACCTCAATCAACTTGAAGCCAATGGTTTTATTTCACGCAGGGAAACTCGCACGCTTCGAGAATTGAGATTGCTCTTAGCGGATAGCGGATAGCGGATAGCGGATAGCGGATAGCGGATAGCGGATAGCGGATAGCGGATAGCGGATAGCGGATAGCGGATAGCGGATAGCGGATAGCGGATAAAAATCCTGGCTAAGTATTTGGTCTTTTTAAAGCAAATTTTTGACGTTCTTCTAAATTTTTATTTGATCGCATTCAACTCGAACTTAAGGCAACAAATCTAAATATTCAAAATTATTTGGCGCTTCCTCGGCACATAAAAATTGGCCAGAATGCACGCTTGCGCGGATTAATCGAAGTAAGTGGCGCCGTAAACGAAGACCCACTAAGAATCAGTAAGCAACATCCATAGTGAGCAACGTCTTCAGCGAGCGGCCTCAGCGGCTGGATCGCGATAAACCCTATTGCCACCAGCGGCGCCGCGCGCGAGTTCATTGCTCATAAAGAAATTCGCAATGTGACCTAAAAGTCCGCCAATTTGTCCAAATTGTGAAACTCTCGGACTTCCCAAAGAGCCGTTATATGAAGACACACCATACTCAAGCTTTTCAGACCCACCCAGCTGTGCGGCTTGAGTCGAAGCCAAACCAGTCCCGGATAGCCCCGCACCAACTACGCCTTTGGCCACTGCGATAGCGGCAGGTGTTTGCGGGATCTCCGCATGACCGACAAAGGATTGGTGATTTTCGGCTTTGCAATTGCCGCGACTTTCAAATTGTCGGCCTGGCAGCCAAGACACTCTCTGGTAATAAGC
>JBGSQJ010000216.1:0-4839 GCA_041738165.1 Bdellovibrionales bacterium | reverse complement strand
AACGAGGCGTTCGCCGATTTTTCGAGTTTCGATTTCACTCAAGGCCATTTCGATGGCGCTCGGTTTATCGAGTCCATTTAAAAAACCAGAATTAACTAAGAGACCGTCGCCTTCAAAAGGGAGTTCGGTTTCACTCTCGAGCACACGAATCACAGGGAGCTCAAAAGTTTTTGCAAACTCAAAGTCACGCGCGTCGTGGCCTGGAACTGCCATAATGGCGCCAGTCCCATAGTCCATCAAAACGTAATCGGCGATCCAAATCGGAATTTTGGCTTTCGGGTCGGCCGGGCTCATAAATGGATTGAGTGCGTACGCACCGGTGAAAACCCCGGTCTTCTCTTGGGCAGCTTTGCGGTCGACTTCAGATTTGCTAGCCGACTCCTTAACGTAAGATTCGACTTCAGACTTTTGCTCTGGGCTCGTGATTTGTGATACCAGGGGATGCTCGGGCGCCAGCACCATAAACGTGACTCCAAAAATGGTGTCGGGCCTGGTGGTGAAAACTTCAAAACCGAGGCTCTCGCGTCCGGCCGCCACTTCAAATTTAACCCTGGCTCCTTCTGATTTCCCGATCCACTGTCTTTGCCCCTCCTTCGTGCGCTCCGGCCAATCGACGGTGTCTAAGCCCTCGAGAAGTCGTTCGGCGTAATCAGTGATCTTAAGCATCCATTGGCGCATGGGTTTGCGTATGACAGGATGCCCGCCACGTTCACTCTTTCCGTCAACGACCTCTTCATTGGCCAGAACAGTTTTAAGTGCTGGGCACCAATTCACGGGAACTTCTTTTTGATACGCTAAGCCCCGCTCAAATAGCTTTAAAAAGATGAATTGGGTCCACTTGTAAAAATCGGGCTCACAAGTTGAGACCTCTCGGTCCCAATCAAAACTGAAGCCAAAAGATTGTAGCTGCCGGCGAAAATTGGCGATGGCCTTGTTGGTGGTTTCAGCCGGGTGAATTCCGGTTTGAATCGCATACTGTTCGGCCGGCAGGCCAAAGGCATCATAGCCCATTGGGTGCAGCACCGCGAAACCCTGAGCTCTTTTGAACCTAGCCACGATGTCTGTCGGTGTGTACGACGCCAAGTGGCCCACGTGAAGTCCTGCGCCTGACGGGTAAGGGAACATATCGAGTGCGTAATATTTGGGCCTTGATAAGTCCTCGGGCGTGCGAAAGCAATTCGCTTCGGCCCAGGCTTTTTGCCACTTAGCTTCAATATTATGATGAGGATATGACATTGACTTGGGGATTAATGTAGTCGTTACGTGGAGTCAAACATTAAAGGGGTCAAGATAGTGTATAAATCCGCTAAGAAAATTCCGTACAAGCATGAGGTTCACGGAGATGTTCGTCCGGACGATTACTTTTGGATGCGCGAGCGAGACACGCCCGATGTACTGGCGTTTTTAGAGCAAGAGAACCGCCGAACTGCAGAAGCGCTCAAATCAGTAGAGACGATTGAAGCTCAGCTCTTTCAAGAGATGAAGGCCCGAATCAAAGAAGACGACTCGTCGGTCCCAAGAAGCCGGGGGCCTTATAGCTACTTTTCAAAGTTCGTGGCTGGCCAAGAGTATGCGTTTCACTGCCGAAAGCCTGTGGTGGGTGGAGGTTCAGAACAGGTGCTTCTTGATGAAAATCAAGTGGCCAAGGGGCACACCTACTGCCAGGTGGGTGGTCTTGAGGTGTCACCTAATCACAAGCTGCTGGCGTATGCCGTCGACACCGTCGGTCGGCGTCTGTACACGCTTAAGTTTCGCGACTTGGATTCTCAAAAAGATCTCCCTGATCAGATTGGCCCTATGACGGCCGAGTTTTTCTGGTCGGCTGACAACAAGTCTGTTTTTTACGTGAAACAAGATCCAGACACGCTTCGCTCATTTCAACTTTATCGCTACCGGATCGGTGATTCTTCGCCGGAGCTCGTCTTTGAGGAAGGCGACAACACCTTCAACGTTGGACTGTCGGCCAGCAAAGATCGAAAACGAATTTACTTCTGTTCGTGGAAGCGAGATGCGACCGAGTGGTACTCCCTCAACACTGAGAGTCTTAAGTATTTCAGCTTGCAAAAGCGCCAATTGGGCCATGAGTACTCAGTCGTAGATGGTGGCGACAGGGTCTATGTGCTCAGCAACTGGGACGCTGAGAACTTTCGGCTCTTTGAAGCTCCGTTTGAGTGCCAAGATCGAACCGAGTGGAAAGAGATCATTGCGCATTCACCAGTGCGATTTTTAGAGGACGTCGATGTCTATCAAGACTTCATTGCCGTCAGTTTGCGTGAGCAGGGACTCGCGCAGATCGAAATCGTGAATCGAAAGAATTTGCAAACTAAGCGCTTAAAGTTTGATGAGCCTGTCTACGAGCTGAGTCAGATCTCTTTGCCTGAATTTTCAAGTTCTGTAGTGAGATTTGCCTATGAATCATTGGTTCAACCACCTGCGGTTTTTGAGGAAGCCGCGGCCAGTGGAGAGCGCGTCCTTAAAAAAGAGCGCGAAGTTCCGACCTATGACAAAACCAAGTATGAAACCAAAAGGCTCTGGGTCAAAGCGGCCGATGGAGCCGAGATTCCGGTCTCGCTCTTGAAGCGAAAAGACGTCGCCGCGACCGAGTCGAGCCCGCTTTTGCTCTATGGTTATGGCTCTTACGGTTTGAGTATGCCTGCTAGCTTTAGAGGTTCAGTGATTTCATTGGTAGATCGAGGCTTCACCTACGCCATCGCCCATATTCGTGGGGGGTCTGAGATGGGCCGCAAATGGTACGAGCAGGGGCGCCTGCAATTGAAAATGAACACATTCAGCGATTTTATTGCCTGTGCTGAAAAGCTGATCGCCGATAAACAGACTTCGCCCAAACATTTGTACATGATGGGGGGGAGTGCTGGCGGTTTGCTCATGGGGGCGGTGATGAACTTACGGCCCGAGCTCTTTAACGGAGTGGTCGCGGCGGTTCCATTTGTAGATGTGATGACCACGATGCTCGACGAGTCTATTCCGCTCACAACAGGCGAGTATCGCGAGTGGGGTGACCCTCGGATAAAAGACCAGTACGCTTATATGCGGCAGTATTCTCCTTACGACAACATCCGAAATTGTGACTATCCAAACGTATTGGTGACCACCGGATATCACGATTCTCAGGTCCAGTATTGGGAGCCGGCAAAATGGGTGGCCAAGCTTCGAGACTGCAAGACCAATGACAATCTGCTACTCTTATATACGGAGTTAGAGGCTGGACATTCTGGGGCTACAGGGCGATTTGAGGCCCTCAAGACGATTGCCAAAGAGTACGCGTTCTTTATTTTACTTGAAGGAAGCAAAGGTTGAGCGAAAGGGTTGAAAATCGCGAACGCCGAATATTGATCATCGACGATGATGATCTTTCGCGCCGGCTGGTTGCTAAAGCATTGGAGTACGAAGGCTATCAAGTCACTCTTGCGGATTCAGGTGAGGCCGGAGTTCAGCGCCTGACAGAATTTCACCCGCACTTAGTGTTGCTCGATATGAATATGCCTGGCCTCAATGGGCTGGAAACCTTGGCGCAGCTGCGCGCCCGTTCGGAGTATGTCTCGGTGCTTTTCGTGTCGGCCGATACCAGGTCCGAAGACATCATTCGCGGCCTTGACGCTGGGGCTGACGACTACATTTGCAAACCTTTTGAAGTGCTCGAATTGTTGGCCCGAGTACGCACGCAGCTTAGAATTAAAGATCTCAATGATCGATTGAAGCGGGCCAATGATCGCCTCAAAGAGCTAGTCGACATTGATGATTTAACGGGTTTGTTCAATATGCGCTCGCTCTACAAGAGGCTCGATTTTGAACTCGATCGGGCGCGTCGGTACAATCGTTCGGTGGGCGTGATCATGATGGATCTGGATCATTTTAAAAATGTGAACGATCAGCACGATCATCTTTTTGGAAGTTACGTTCTTACACAAATCGGCAAAATCGTAAGGCAAAATATTCGCAAAGTCGACTTCGCCGCTCGCTATGGTGGAGATGAATTTTTAGTGGTTTTGACCGAGATTTCTTTAGAGGGCGCGACAACATTTTCGAATCGGCTTTTGCAAAGAATTCGGCAAAAGCCCTTTGTCAAAGATCAAGATTCAATTTCACTTACGGCAAGTCTTGGGCTTGCCGTTGTGAACCCAAATGAAACCGAAACAGATGCTCGCTCACTTGTTCGCTCAGCCGATCGCGCTTTATATCTCGCGAAGGATCGCGGCCGCAACCGCGTCGAAATCGCTTAGGTGCCAGGTTCCGAAACAGGGGCGCGGTGCGTCCCGGTTTCGGAACCTGGCACCTTACTCACTCGCGATGCCGCGTGAGTTGACCTTGTGGAGCCGTTGCAAAAGCTCGGGCATGTTGCCGATTTTAAATGTTTTGCGGTCTCCACCATTGCCAAATTTCACTTGTTCGCCATCGATTTGAACCGGCTCGTTTTGGCCGAGGCCAACCATTTTGACCAGGCCGCCCGATTCGCAAAACTGAACAGCTCCTTCGCGCTTGATCGGGTAGAGATCAAAGAGTCCTGAAGTAAAAAACTCGACGATCAATTCGTCATTGGTGTCTCTTAAGAGAATATACGATCCGTTTGTGGCATTGACGAGGCCGACCGGGGTTCCATCTTTGATAAAGAAGAATTTCATATTTCTTAGAAGTGGTGACTTTTCGAGTTCAGAGTATTTTGAGGCGCAAACATCGGCCTGCAATACACTGCTAGCACCGAAAAAAAGCACGATAAACAAGGCCACGAAGTTCTGGCGCATTGTGATGCACCCCCCTTTAGGATACCAGGGATGCCGCCAGATCAGATTAACTTATAAGGAATCGTCTCAAAGTGTATCG
>JBGSQJ010000210.1:0-3673 GCA_041738165.1 Bdellovibrionales bacterium | reverse complement strand
CCCATTGTCAAATTTGTAAATGCGATGCTCGTTGAAGCCATTAAAACCAAGGCGTCGGATATTCACATCGAACCATATGAGAAACGCTTTCGAATTCGCTTTCGAATTGATGGAGTGCTCTCCGAAAAAACTCAGCCTCCTGCCAATGCGGCGGCGGCAATTGTCAGCCGTATTAAGATTCTCTCTCGATTGGATATTGGTGAACGGCGCAAACCCCAAGACGGCAGAATGAAAGTGAGATTGAGAAACGGCACCGATGTGGATTTCAGGGTGAGCTGTCTGCCAACTATGTTCGGTGAAAAAGTGGTCATGCGTATTTTGGATCGATCCAATCTTCAAGTCGACTTGACTCGGCTGGGGCTCGAGCCAGATGACTACCAGAACTTCAGTGAGGCCATTCACCTTCCCCAAGGAATGATCTTGATTACCGGACCAACTGGAAGCGGCAAGACCACAACGATTTACTCGGCACTCAATGCGCTGAACAAACCTGAAGTCAATGTTTCGACCGCTGAAGATCCGGTCGAGTACAATCTAGATGGAATCAACCAGGTACAGGTAGTGCCTCACATCGGCTTTAATTTCGCCGATGCGCTCCGCTCATTTTTGCGCCAAGATCCAGAAGTCATTATGGTGGGAGAGATTCGCGATCTCGAAACCGCAGAAGTCGCATTCAAGGCTGCTTCCACGGGTCACTTGGTGGTGAGCACGCTTCACACCAACGACGCCGCGTCGACCGTATCTCGATTGATTGAAATTGGAGTGGAGCCCTTTATCGTAGCCGAGGCGACGTCCATAGTTGTGGCGCAGCGTTTGCTTCGCCGAAACTGCACAAGATGTGCGATCGACATTCAAGTTCCCAACGAGGTGCTGCTGAAGCTTGGTGTTAGCAAAGAGAAGCTTGGTGAGTTCAATCGCTTAAAAAAAGGTGAGGGGTGTGAGGTTTGCGGAGGCACTGGGCTCAAAGGTCGAATTGCGATTTTTGAGGTCATGAGTATGTCGGATTTGATTAAGCAAGCCATTTACAAAAGTGCTTCGCCAATCGAAATCAAAAGGCAAGCCATCGCATCTGGTATGCGAACTTTAAGACAATCGGCACTTTTAAAGTTAAAAGTGGGGTGGACAACAGTGGAAGAGGTCATCAACGCCACTGTGTCTGACTCGCAATGATCACGCTTCACCAGCTGCTCAAAGCGGCTATCAAGCAAGGTGCATCGGATTTGCATGTCGTTGCGGGATCACCTCCCGTGCTTCGAGTTGAGGGGCGAATAGTAAGAGTCAAAGCCGAAGACCTTACGCCGGATGACACAAGAAAGCTCTGCTATGCGGTATTGACCGATTCACAAAAGAGCAAATTTGAATCGACAAGAGAGTTAGATTTTAGTTTCGGCATCAAGGACATGGCGCGTTTTCGGGGCAATATGTTTTTTCAGCGAGGCGCGGTTTCAGGAGTTTTTAGGCGAGTGCCCATAACGGTTCCAGATATTGAGGATCTTGGCTTGCCAAAAATTATCCATGAATTTGTCAATTATGCGACAGGAATGGTTTTGGTCACGGGGCCAACGGGCTGTGGAAAATCAACTACCATTGCGGGGTTGGTAGATAAAATAAATAAAAATCGCCGCGGCCACATCATCACTCTTGAAGATCCTATTGAATTTGTACACCCCCATAAGTCTTGCATCGTGAATCAAAGAGAAATTGGAGTGGACACCGTCAGTTATCGCTCGGCGCTCAAACATGTTTTGAGGCAAGATCCTGATATATGTGTCATGGGAGAGCTTCGTGATCATGAAACGATTGAAGCCGCGCTGACAATCTGTGAGACGGGCCACTTGGTTTTTGCTTCTCTGCACACCAATTCGGCTATTTCAACTATTACGCGATTGGTGAACGTGTTCCCGTCGGAGCAGCAAGATCGGGTGCGCACTCAATTGAGTTTGGTGTTGAATGCGGTGGTGACTCAAAGATTGATTCCCGCGACTAAAGGCGGCCTGGTGCCTGCACTTGAAATTTTGATTCTCAACCCCAGTGTTCGAAATCTCATTCGGGAGGGAAAAATGCATCAGGTTTATGGCATGATGCAGGTGGGCCAAGAGCGTTCAGGAATGATCACTCTGAACCAATCTCTTATGCAATTGATTATGAAGCGGACAATCGAGGTTCGAACGGCCTTCTCATTTTCAAATGACCCTGAAGAACTGGATAAGATGTTAGCCGCGGCGGGGGTCTAGCGAAAAATGGCAACCTACGAGTTTCAGGCAAAGTCGGTAGACGGCCGAATTGTTCGGGGTGATCTTGAGGCTCGAAACGAGTCCGAAGCCCGAATTCGCTTAAGAGCGCAAAGACTCACGCCTTTGAAGATCAGCGTAAGAGGAGCCTCGAAGGGGTTTGATTTATCCAAACTGCTGCCCGGGTCGGATTCGGTCTCACAAAAAGACCTGCAGGTTTTCACAAGGCAATTCGCTGTGTTGGTTTCGGCAGGTGTGCCCATCGTTCAAAGTTTAGAGGCTATGTCTCGCGGCGGTAGAAGTTTGGCTATGATTAACACATTAAAGTCCGTCACAGCCGATGTTGAAAAGGGCAGAAGGTTGGCAGACGCCTTGGCCGGGCAGCCTAATGTTTTTGATCGACTCTATGTGAATCTCGTGCGTTCAGGCGAAGAGGCCGGCTCACTCGAAGCCGTGCTCGACCGCTTGGCGGTGTATATTGAAAAATCAGTAAAACTTCGAGGTAAAGTCAAATCGGCGCTCATTTATCCGGCCATGATTGTCGTGGTCGCCATTGCTGTTGTGAGTTTTATTCTGGTATTTGTGGTGCCCAAGCTTGCCGAGATGTTTTTGCAATCGGGCGGCGAGCTCCCCGCACTCACGGTAGCAGTGATTGGGGCTTCTAACCTGATCCAAAAATTTTGGTACCTGATTTTGGCAATGTTTGTAGGTGGACCTATTATTCTTAAAATGTATCACGATACGCCTGCTGGAAAAAAGGTCCTCGATGCGATTGCAATTGAAACGCCGATTTTTGGTGATTTAATTAAGAAGAGTGCAATTGCCAGATTGTCGCGCACCCTATCGACGCTTTTGATGTCGGGAGTTCGAATTGTCGATGCCTTAGAGATTGGTGCTACGACAACCGGAAACCAAGTGATCGAAGAGTCTATAGAGCAAGTGAAAGATGCGGTTCTCAAGGGCCGAACTTTGGCCGACCCACTTTTGAAAAACCCCTACTTTCCCACAATGGTGACTCAAATGATCGCCATTGGTGAGCAGACTGGAAACCTGGATCAGATGCTTCTCAAAGTAGCGGATTTTTATGAAGACGAAGTGGACGCTGCGGCGGGAGCCATGACGAGCCTAATCGAGCCCATACTCATGGTGGTCCTGGGTGGAATCATAGCCGTCATTGTCGTGGCGATGTATCTGCCAATATTCAATATGGCGAATACGATTCAGGGAGTGTGATGAGCGAAGAAGTTCTTGGTCGAAATTTAAAAATCGTGTCTCCCGAGTGGAACCCTCGCAAGGCGAGACCGTGGCTCTTTGTTCACGCCATCCGTACGGCCTTCCTAGTTTGCATACTTTTGGTTTCGGTTATTTATCAGGTTCATATCGGTAACTTTCTGAATGTTGAAATTTGGCTCCCCGTCTATGGTGTGTTGGTGGCCAATTTC
>JBGSQJ010000209.1:0-3312 GCA_041738165.1 Bdellovibrionales bacterium | reverse complement strand
CTGACTTTTGATAGGCCAATTTTCTTGGGCTTTCATCTGTCTCAATTGGAGAAGTCTTAAGATGTTGCCACTCTAATACATCGACCAGATATTTACGCCCCTGCCCCTCAATAAGTTTATCAATCATTCCTGTCTTTGAACCCATCGCCAAAATCTCATCCACCATATTAGGTTGGTTTCCAAGTTTGGGGAGTTCATCCTCATTCAGCTTAAATGTCACGGGCTCGCTCCATTTGAGGCCGTTGTTCTTAATCCAATTTGAAACATTTCCGTCCTGAGCTGCAATTTGCTTTTCAAGTTCAGAAACCAGCGCTTCGGCGCGATTTTTAGTCCAAAGTTCCTTGGCTATATCATTTTCAACCGCAGCCAACTCCTTGGTGCCTCCAACATCTTTTTGTCTGACGTAAATCAAATGGTAACCGTACTCAGATTTCACAGGATCACTAATTTGCCCAGGGTTTAGCTTGAAGGCGACGTCCTCAAATTCACCCACCATTCTGCCGCGCCCAAACGATCCAAGATCGCCGCCTTTGACCTTCGAACCAGGATCCTCGCTCACCTTGCCCGCAACGCCTGAAAAGCTATCTGGCGTCACAGTCTTTTTGATTTCTTCAATACGCTTGAGAACCTTGTCAGCCGGATTTTTGTCATCGACGCGAAGTAAAATATGCGACGCTGTGACGGTCTCTGGCGTGGTGAATTTAACTTTATTATTTTTGTAATATTCTGAAATAGCTTCTTTCTGATTCGCTTTGTAACTTTCAATCTCTTTACTTGAGGCCTGAATCTCAGCTTGAAGATCGCTTAGACCAACTGGGAGATACCTAAATCTCACGCCCCTTTGACTAAGAAGATTCTCAATTTGAAGCTCCTTTCGGATCGGAATTGCCGAAGCCACAAAGGTTTTTTGCAATTTCTGAGTGACCAACTGCTTGCGCACTTGGCGCTCGAATTCATCAGGAGTCAGGCGCATATTGGCTATAAAGGCTTGATACCGTTCCCGCTGAAATCGACCCTTATCCTGCAAAAAGGGAATCTTTAAGATATAGTCTCGAACCTCTGGATCCGGTGCACGTACCCCCCCTGCCTCAGCCGCTTGAAAAACAATCTCACTGAATACCAGCTCATCTAGAGTCTGACTTCGAATGCGCTGCATGAAAAGACGCCGCTGGGATTCTGGGAATCCATCGAACTGGCGCCGCGCATTCTGTTCGGCTTGATCCACGCGAGTTCTAAACTCATTGAGCGGAATCGCCTTGCCGTTGACCACAGCGGCGACTCCACCTTCAGAAGACGAAAATTGATCAGGGTTGACCCCCCAAAGTGCAAACACGACGATGATAGCTCCAAATAGTATGGCAGCGACCCAGTTTTTTAATGACCAGTTTCCCGTCTTCTTCAGCATCTCAATCATAGGGTTTTTCACTCCGTTTTTAGATGGGCTACAGATTCTAAAGTTTTTCTCACTTTTTCAAGGAGATTGTTGGAATACCCTATGAGTTAAGATAGCCTTAAGTACATGAATTTTTTCACCTTTGATCTGCGTAAAGTCTTTCTCGTCATCGCCTTGATTGTAGTGCCTCTGGTCTGTATTAACATGCAGCGAAAGTCTGAAGAAGAGCTCTGGTTCACAAAACCCTTCACTTTTATGGGAAGTATGGCTCAACTCGGATTTTCGTCGTTCACCTCGGGCGTGCGCGGCACCACCGCACTTTATCTAGATCTCATTGATATTAAAAAAGAAAATGGCCTTCTCAAGAGCCAATTGGCCGAGCTCAATGCCCAAGTCGGGGCCATGACTGAACTCAAACTCGAAAATCTCAGATTGAGTGAGTTACTTGGATTCAAGCAAGCATCAAAGATGGAACTGCTGGCCGCTAGGGTAATTGGGCGAGATCTTTTGCCCGATCACAACACCATCACGGTCGACAGAGGCGCCAAACAGGGTCTCCACCTGAATATGGCCGTCATCACAACAGGCGGCGCAGTGGGTTACACGTTTCGAGTTGAAGAAAACTCCGCCCAGGTGCTTTTGCTTACAGATCGATACGCCGTCATAGACGCTATTGTACAAAGGTCAAGGGCAAGAGGTCTGATCGAAGGCTTGAGCCGATCCGAGTGTCGACTTCGCTATCTTAAGCGCAGTGATGATGTGCAAGTTGGCGATCTCATCGTCACATCTGGATTGTTTAAGATTTTTCCAAAAGGATTTCCAATTGGCGTGGTCACGGCCATCGACAAGAGTCGATACGGCATGACTCAAGAAGTTTCAATTCGCCCGGCCGTCGAACCGTTGAAACTTGAAGAAGTTTTTGTTGTGCTCAAGGCCAACAATGCCGAGGTTACGCCGTGAACCTCAGTTGGCGAAGCTTTCTGAGAGTCGCCATTCTTGTATTTTTGACGATCTTGTTTGGCGGCTTTCAAACGTCAGCTTGGTATCTCGTGTTTGGAAATTTCCCCCCGCCCATGCTCTGGCTTGTGCTGCTCGTGTACATCGCGGTCACACGGTCACTTTTTTCGGCAATCTGGCTCACTTATATATTGAGCTTTTTCAATGCGGCTTTTACCGCTTTGCCATTTGGACTGATGCTAGGCCTAAGCTTAATGACCATTTTTATATTGATCTCTATTCGTAAGCATTTTTACTGGGGCGGTAAGGCGTATTTTGTGATTATTGTTGGTGCCACAACCTTCGTGTGGCCCATCGGCCTTTGGATCGCGTCTCGCGCTTACGACACCAACCCCATTTTCATTCCCGCAGCTTGGGACTGGTTGCTTTCTGCACTTATGACGGCCCTCGTAAGTCCTGTCTTCTTCAGTTTGCTTGAGTGGATCGAAGCCAAATTGAATGATGAGCGAGCGAGCGATTTTCGCCTGGGGACCCAATGAGTCAGTACATGACCACCTCAGAGGAAGACGCCAAAGTCTATTTGCCGCGCTTTCGAATTCTCTACGCCGCAATTGGTATCACAGCCTTATTGGTCATCAGCCGGCTTTGGTACTTGCAAATCATCCAAGGGACTGAGCTGCGCCAATTCTCAGAAAAAAACCGTGTGAAAGAAACAAAATTGGCGGCTCCGCGCGGCCTTTTTTTAGATCGCGAAAATCGAGTTCTCGTGGACAATCTACCCGGATTTGACACATCCATCTCACCTCAATACGCCACAAAGTTAAATGAGACCGCAGAACAAATGGCCGATGTTGTCGGCATGGAGTCCAAAAAAATTGTCGAAGAAGTCAAACGTAGTCGCCGGCGGGATGGACCATTTCGACCTGTAAAAATCAAAGACAACCTTTCACTCGATGAAGTGT
>JBGSQJ010000196.1:0-3483 GCA_041738165.1 Bdellovibrionales bacterium | reverse complement strand
TGACCAGTGCATTGAACCTTTCAACGGCACGCGATTCCCCATTGTGAGCGAAGACAATGAGCTTCCAGATTTCGTCTGAATCGTAGAGGCGTTTGAGTTTTCCGTGGTCGAAAGGTTTGACGATTCGCCTATTCTGATTGGCATAGCGCAAAAACAGATCCGCGTGGTGGTACTCCTCAACCAGTTGATGAAACAAAAACCTCTTATGTTCCGGTTTTGAAAGGACATTGAGCGCATAAAGAAGATGCCACGCGGTCGTGTACTCCGTGGTGGCAAAGGAATGAACGGCATCGAGCTTCTTTGATGGAAACAGCATCCAAACTATGTGGGCGAAGCGAACCTTCAGGGGCTCAACGCGTGAAGCTAAGGCGACTTCGAATTCACTTCGCATTGTGAAATACTATCTCAATGGTATCTAATAACAAGGTCATTGTTGGGTGCATCTTGGTGGCGGTTTTGCTTCTGGTTGGCGCTGAGGGCTACCTTCGTGGCCAGTTGGGTTACAATGTATTGAGCCCCAAACTTGAAAAAATAGCGCCCTATTGGAGACCTTTAGATCATCTGTTGTGGAATGAACTGTACAAAACGGGTTTTGCTCCTGAGGTTTGGCCTAAGATTGATTTTTTTAGGCGCGAGAATGTCAAATTAAACAGATTCCTACTCAAGCCCGGTCTCAATCTAAAGTGCTGTTTTGAGTGCGATTGTAGTAAGCGCCATGAATTGACCTATATCACAAACAATCAGGGTTTTTTTTCTAGCGACAATCACCTCGACAAGACGATCAATTACTTTATCGTCGGCTCTAGCGTCATTGAGTTTTTTGGATCATCGCTTCCGGACGAAGTGAAGAGAGAGTTGAGCCTTGGTAATGGTTATGCGGTACTCAATGCGGCCTTGGCAGCAACTGCTATTGACGAACATATAGAGCTAGGTTGTGAAATTATCGCTCCCTATAGGCCTAAGGTGATACTTTACTATTACTCCAATCGAAACTTTTTAGAAAATCACCTTTTGAGTCAGCCTAAATGTTGGATTACTTACCCAGTCGAGGGTCAAACTCATTGCAGCGTGGCTCGCTATGGCCGCGTTTCGGCTCTTCTATTTGAATATTCTCTGTTTTTCAGAAGTCTATTTAAAAGCATTTTACGGCATTCAACATACCCAGATAATTTTCTACCTGACCAGGAAAAATTGGCGGTGCATCTGAGTGAAATTAAGTTTTCGCTTGGTCGTCTAAGTGCCGAAGTCAGGCGTGTGGGTGCGCGGCTAGTCCTTATGGAAACTGTCAATCTCTATTCAGATCACTTTGAGCAAGGTCAATACGCCAGAGGATTTGTGCCCTTGCTGCAGAGTACAGTTCACAACTATATTCGTGAGGTAAATAAAACCTCTGAGGAGTTTGCTTTAGAGAGTGGAGATTCGTATTGCAAAGTATCGGAGTCATGGCAAGAATCCGATTTTTGGGACTATGTGCATCTCAATGAAAGCGCGGCCACGCGTTTTGCCAATTACACGGCCAAGTGTTTGAGTCAGGCCTTAAAGAATCGGCGACATCAGCCAAAAGACTTTGACCAATAGCCACCACCAAAGTGGCTTTTGGCCAAATTTCTCGGGTTCAATGGCATCTGAACTTTTGAAATCCGTTAGAAACATCTCTTCGATTTCTTTGGCGAAGCCTCGGTCGACAACTATGGCCGACACCTCGAAATTGAGCCTGAAAGATCGGTTGTCAAAGTTGTGAGTTCCGACACTCGAGTATCGATCATCCACCAACACGACTTTCTCATGTAAAAATCCTGGTTTGTGGGCGTAGAATCTCACGCCCAAGTTTTTGAGCTCATACATATAGTAGCGACCAGCTAAGAAGACTGGCCATTTGTCAGCCAAGCCCGTCGTCAAAATTCGAACATCAACTCCTCTTAGGGCCGCCAGTTGTAGGGATTTTAAAACGGCCTCATCGGGGATGAAGTAGGGTGTGGCAATCCAAATTCGGCTTTTTGCCGCACTCAAAGCACTAACGAAAAACAGGCTAGCCGCTTCGATTTGCTCGGTGGGCCCTGTGGCCAGCACCATGCTGGCTTGATCGCTGTCGATTGCGCGCTCGGGGTGCCAGCTAAGCTGTGGTATTTCACGCATGGCCCAGTACCAATCGGTTACGGCCGTGAGCTGCAGCTGCAGCACGGAGGGGCCAGTCACTTTGATATGAGTGTCACGCCAAGGACCAAATTTAGGGCTCAATCCCAAATACTCATCGCCCACGTTGTGCCCGCCCACCCAGCCGACCTTTCCGTCGACCACGACGATCTTTCTGTGATTTCGAAAGTTCAGTTGAAAAAAGTTTCTCCAGCCCGAGCGGGGTTTGAAAGAGGTGACTTGAACTCCGGCCGCTTGAAGGTCTCGCACATACTGGCGCGGCAGACCTTTGCTACCCATTTCGTCATAGAGCACATAAACAGAAACGCCCGCTTTGGATCTTTCGATCAGGATGTCCTTGATTCGGCGGCCCAGATTGTCGTCATGAATCATGTAAAAGTGAAATTGAATGTAATTCCGGGCTAGGGCCAATCCCTCAGTGATACTGTCAAAGGTATTTTGCCCGTCGATCAATAGTTCGATTTTATTTGAGTGGGTCAGTTCGAACTTAGAAAGGTATTTGATCACGCGATACCAAGATGGCGCATCACCTGGATCAATGCTTAGGGCAGAAATCTCGTTGTTATAGTTTTTAAGAAGGTGATCGATCTCATCTAACCGATTGGCATAGGCCTCTTTCAAACCTTGAAACTTGGTTCGCCCAAAGATGAGGTAGGCCGGCACCGCCACAAACGGAAACGACACCAGCGAAACAGACCAGGCCACGGCCCCCGGAGACGTTCGAGTAGCCAATACGGCCTCAATGGCGCAGGCGATCCCGGCTAAATAAGAAAGCAAAATTATCCAATGCATTGAGCTAAGAGGTATTAGCTCAATTCAGTGTGTCCAATCAAAACAATAAATGACGTATGTCAAAAAAGGCCTTATTGAGTTCTTTCTTACGAATGGAGGTCATTTATGAAACTAATCATAGCTTTGGCGCTCGTATTGTCGCCGTTCACTTTTGCTTTAGAAACAGTTGAGGGCGCCAAAAAGGACATTGAAACTTTTAAAAATGAAATGTCGGTTAAGCTCGAAAAAGCCGATGAGGAGCTCAAGCAGTTGCGCGATCAGGCGACGTCAAAGCACAAATCGGCTTTTGAGAAGGCGATTGCAGAGTATGAAGAGTCACGCGGAAAACTTCTAAAAGAACTAAACGCTTTAAAGGCTGACTCAAAAGAAGAGTGGAAAACGGCAAAGTCGAGAATTTCAAAAGCTTTAGACGAGTTGAACAAGAAAATTCAAAAAACGCTGAACGAGTAGACGGTCATCGCCATGTTATGTTTGAAGCTCAGCTATTCTCAATATAGCCTAGAGTTTTGGCCACTAGATCCCAATGATTTTCTGATG
>JBGSQJ010000147.1:0-4062 GCA_041738165.1 Bdellovibrionales bacterium | reverse complement strand
GAGTCTTGGTGGGAGCTTCGCGACACTTTGACGAAGAATAAAAGATTTTTAGTGGCAAGTAAGAATTTTCTTTTGCAAAAAGATGTGTACCAATCGCGCGCCGAATTGTCCCCGGCCGACGCCATTATTTTAGGAAAACTTTTAGATGCCAATGCACTTGTGACCACGAGCGTAGAAGATCGCGCTATTGTGATGCGAGTCTACGAGGGTGACTATGGCCGGCCTCTATGGATTAAAAAGCTCGTCTTGCAACCCTCGCTTCCAGTTTCAGAACAAATTAGGCCGACGGTCATTAAGCTAGCAAAAGATTTTATCGCGTCGATTCCCTACAATGGATTTGTGATCATCGACCCGCTTCAAGGACGCGCCGTTTTTCAAGAGGGGCGCCGTCTACTACTAAAGGCGGACGTGGGGCAAGATGCCGAGGTGGACGTGGGTGACACAGCTCAGTTGATTCGCATTTACAGTGACACTTTAAAGCCCATGTTTATTGATGGGGCTTCGAGTGAAATATACGCTGAGGGCCGAGTTGTGTCGATCAATCGAGAAATCATCACGGTAGAACTTGATCGCCTCAATAGATCGAGCCAAATCCTAGATGGCTCACTCCTTCGCCTGCCAAAAGAGTTGAAGCGACTTCAGCAGATTTACGGTATTCAAGATGGTCTGCGCTCAAAAATCGATCCAGAATTTTTCTCACCGGGAATCACGAGCGCCAAACAAGTTGAATCCGAAACTAAACCATTGATCGCCTCTTTGACCTTCATAGCCAACCTTGCGGCTTTTTTGCTCTTGGCCTTCTGATGCGCTTTGGGGTTTTGCTTTTCACTTTGCCTCTTTTTTTGGGCTGGGCGGCACCGGCAAAGGCCTACTTTCAAATGGAAATGATGAAGGCCAAGGTTCAGCAAAAAAGCGATACACGCTGGACGCTTGCGGATTGGCTCAGTCAAAAAAACAAAATTCGAATATGGGATCATTGGTTGGCCATGAACAAGTCTGTACCGTTTTTCGATTTGAGTCTCTCAGGTGCAAAAGCCCCCCACGATTTCAAATCCGAAGTTGATGGCGTGTTGACCAAATCTGATGAAAGCTCGAGTCTTTATGAGGTCGATCTCTCGATCTATTTTATCAATTTGAATGCGGAATATGAAGACATGAGTTTTGATCGTGAGGCCCGCTCTGGTTCGGCTGGGATCAGGTGGTTTGGCGCAAGCTCCCAGGCGACTAGCTTGTTTACGCGTTATGGTGTTCGCGAGCTGAAATTTGATTTGACCGATGAAAAGTTCGAAAACTCGTTTGTAGAGGGTCAACTGCAGCTCTATGTGACGAAGTTTTTTGGGATCAAAGGTCGTTATCGAAAGCTGTTCGCGGCCAGCTCAAAAGAGGGGCGTGAGCTCGAGGGTACTAGATCGAGCGCGGGCGGTTTTATTGAGCTTTTGATCTTTCGCATTTATGGCGAGTACTTCAATGAAACTCTAGAGTTAAGCCAAGGCGGGACGATCACAAAAGAGACCCGCGAAGGGCCAGAGCTCGGCGTTAAATTGTTTTTTTGACCAATTCTCCCTTCCTGCCATCTGGGGCTTGAATCCCCAATCAACGTGGTATAACCCTCAGGGCACGCTTTTGACGTGGGGGGTTTTATGAAAAACCGGATTTTGATTTCGCTTTCGTTGCTGATTGTCTCAGGTGCTGCGGGAGCGGCCCAAGGTAAAATTAAAAATTGGAGCCCCATTGCTGGGCTTGATGAAGAGGAAGTTGTTCTGCAGGTGACCGAGTCGGTACAAGCTGAGCTGTTGGTCTCGGATTCACTTGAATCGTGCGGGATGGAGGCCATTTGGGGCTTTGAGAAGAAAGATCGTAGGGCCAATAAAGAGGGCCCAAGATTTATGATTCGCTCAAATGCAACCGGCCCTAACCCTGATCCCGATTTATCTTGTAGCGGAACCGAAAACTACGAGTGTCGTTCCTATTTCAATAGTAAAAATGGGGTTTGGACTCTTGATCTGACACTTTGTGAGGCGGACGAGTTAGACAAAAGCTTGTGAAACTCGAGCATCAAAAAGATTTTTGAGGCCATCTGTTTTTTGCGGCAACGGAGTTTCGGTGTTCACCCAGGTCTCTGGCGTTTCCATACATATAAAAGCTTTCCAATTTTCGCTGTGCTTTCGAAAGCTCCCCAATACCAATTCGATCATTTCTTGGCGGAGCTTTGAATCGTAGCGCATTTTGCCGTCACGCGATTTGTAAACTTCAGCCTTTGTGACCCACGAGTTCATGCCAAATCGCTCACGCATTAAATTTCTTTGTTCGGGTTGAAATCTCAAGGCGCCCACCGACAGAGTGGCCACTTCGCTCGGATCAAACAGAGTTTGAATTTGTTTGGCGAGTTGAGAGTAGTTATCTCGCCATTCGGGGTGCCAAATCATCGGGTCTATGTGAAATGCGACTTTGTAACCATGATCGATGCATCGGCGTGCTGCCTCGAAGCGCTTTGAAAGAGTGGCTGTGCCGTGCTCCTCGCTGTCGACAATAAATTCGGGGTTGATCGACCAACTCACGATGGCGTTGGGGATGGACTCAATGTTTATTAAAGCATCGACTGAATCCGATTTGGTTTTGAATTCCAGCGTCCAGTTGGGTTTGGCTCTAAAAAAATCGATAAGCCTCACTGAATGCCGAGTGAGAGAGTCAAGGCTCAGTGAATCTACGGTTTCGCCGGTTCCGACTCGAAGAGGTAGGTTTATCGTGTCTGCGCTTTCAAAGCCGCTCAGCTCAGCAAGGGCGTCATCGATGTTCGAGTAAATAGTCAGATACCGAGAATTGATAAAACTCTGCAAATAACAATACGAACAATTCATGTCGCACTGAACGCCAAGGTTTAGAACAAAATAATTGCAACATAAGAGTCCTGGCTTTGAACCTGGGCAGCGCTTAAAAAATTTTCCCTTAAAGGGGGTCACATAGATTGTTTTTTTAGACCGATCGAATTCGGCTCGGCTTAGCGCGCCTCGCTCTTCATCTATTGAATAATCAATGATGCTCCACTTAGCTTTGGGCACGAACTCAGCGATCCGCCGTGCAACTTCAGAGTCGGCGGACTTTTGATCTATAAAAAAATGTTCAAAGCGGTCGATTAGATTTTGTGGGACCATCGCTCAGGAATCTTTAAGAGTTTTTCTAGTTTGAGACGCAGATCACTTGGCGAGCTTGCGCGAATTTGCACATCAAGGCCCGATTGATCACCACTTCTTCGCCATTGACCTCGAACTTGAGCGGGCCACGGCCAGCGCTCAACTTCACCCGACCACGTCTCATCGGTTTCGCTTGAGACCGGGGTTCTCCATTTCTCTAAACGCCTAAGGTAGGCTGGACCATCATCGCTAGAGGGCAAAATGTCGCTCAAAGAACGGCCAAGTAAAAAGAGCTCGACGCCCAATTCAAGGGTGCGAGCCAGCTCTGTCTTCGTCAATTTCAACTGACTCAAAGCCTCTAAGAATGGGTTAAAGGCGGCCGCATTGTTGAGCGCCAGAAGTGGGGCCAAGTCTCGAGCTTGCATAGATTTCTCGTCAACGGTTTCTTGAAAGACTCTCGGCGCTCGCGCCAGCGCGGCTGTGGTTTGGGCCAATCGTTCATTCCAGTGAAGGCCGTAACTGGCAAACAGATGGCTGCGAACTTCAACCCAGTAATCGGGAAGAACCTTTTCGAGCCGCACGCTGAGCCGACTGAGTTCGCTAAGGCCCAGTTTGGGGTAGCAGGCCAAAAGGACCTCAACCAAAGAATGGCGCGCATCGAGCTCAACCACTTTAGCCTGCGGGCTTGTGAACCCGGCGATTCGAAGACCTCTCCAGCTAAAAGCCGGGAGCACATCTGGCCACGAAAGGCGCGGCGTGAAATCTAGTTCATGTTGGATTTGCGAAAAAGTCTGGTTCGTCATGGCTACAGCCATTATCATGATGGGCTGGGGCTGTCTATTAACGAAGGCTATTGAAGTGTCAGATTGGCGAGAACGAGCTGAGATCACCGCGGACGTTGTACTTTTTCGCTACACCACAGAAGGGGTGG
>JBGSQJ010000124.1:0-4275 GCA_041738165.1 Bdellovibrionales bacterium | reverse complement strand
CGGTTCCGCGGTGGCCTCTGGTGAATTCGGAGCCCACGACAACAAGAGTCGTGTCCCAAAGTGTTTTTTGCCCGGCGGTAGCTAAATCTGGTGTCGCCTTTAAAAAATCGATGGCTGCTGCCAACTTTTTAGAGACCTCTTGGTAAAGAGGTCTTGATTTTTGTAAGTCTTGAAATCCATGGGGATCACCCACGTTCAGCTCGACAGTTACAGAGTTGGCTAAATTGTTTTGCAAAGCGATCAATCCATTGGCTAAGTCGGATCCAAGATTCCGATAAAGACCCACTCCAGACCGAAATTCTGAATTCATTTTGTCGATTTTAAAGAGTTCGCCATAATTGGCGTTCATAAGTTGCTGTGCTCGCCCATACTCGTTAGATATCAAATATGCGTCGTTGGCATATTGGAGCTTTTTGAGCGCTTGCCGGCGCGAGAGTTTGGCCGCCGCTTGAAAGACAAGCTGGGTCTGCTCATTGTTTAACATAAGACTTGGTTTTTGAAAAAGGTTGGTGACGGTGCTTGAAGTTGTGTCGGTCAGATCTACACCCCCAGCGAGCATGTGATCAACCTGCCTAAGGGCTGCACTGGTTCTAAAATGTATCCCTGGAATAATAGATTGGGTTGAGTTTTTGGTCGTGAGCTCAATGATCGGTGACATGAGTCCGCCATTGATTCCGCCTTCCCAGGTGCTAAACAATTCTGTATGAGGGCCACCTGCGGTGAGCCCCATTGTGATGGCGATATTGGCGGCATGGGGCTTTAGAGGCATCGAATCAGGAGTGAAATGAAGAGACGTGCCATTACTCATAACCTCGGCCCCACTATAAGGTGCGTTCGGAAACATGGCTGACGGTACATTTTTAAACTCTGGTCCAACACCAAAACCCATGAGCGAGTAGCCCGCGCGAATGCCAACATACATAATTCGGTGAACATTTGAAAAATCGGCGGCATTGGATTCTGGAAACAGTTGTCGGCTTGCGCCCGAGAGCAGATCAATCGACCGAGTTCTTTCGATCCCAGCTAGGGTGAGGGCCAAAGTGCCTAGAGTTAAAAATCGTCTGCGGTCAATCATGTCTAATCCTGCCTTTATTAATTGATGGTGATTCCCGAGTACGATGACGCCACCGTGGCGCAAACGGCGATTCTTTGCGCATCGATTCCGTCAATATTGGATCTGAGCTCATCGAAAACTTCACGCTCATCCGAGCTGAGATCACGGCCAACTAAGTACAAATAGAGCTGGGTGGGATCGCTAGACCCTTCTGCAAACAAAGACTTTGCTAGCGAATTTGTTGAAAGGCCCATGCTGCAGCCGTTGATGTAGAGGCCCACGAGAATTTTGAGTTTGTCAGCTCCGCAAGAGTTGTCATTCAGTTCTTTAGTGAAGGTGTTTAAGAATCCGCAGGCCGATCCTCCAGAAGTGGGCCTGTAGGTGCGGCAGGCGTTGGACATCAGTGTATTCTTATTTGAGTCCACCATGGGCACGTCGTTTGTATTGATACCAAAGAGCGGAGCAAGTGTGTTTTGGATGTAGCGAGTGTCTACGGATGAACAAACCTTCGCAAGTTCAAGTCGCCCCTCGTCTTCTTGGATTGATTTTTCTGCGCGCAGACTGTTAAAGAGTCTGGCCTGACAGGCGCATAAGCATAGGCCGACGAAGATCAGCGCAAGCTGACGTAGAGCCATATTCAACTCCCCCTAAAAATTCCCTTAACTATGAGACATCGCAATTCTCATACCGACACGGGAGCGTCTAATTTCGAGGAGAGTGTTGATACAATGGTCAGTGTCTAGGATGTGAGCTAATTTGAGTTGGGAATCAGATGGTTTTAAAGTGGGTAAAATTGAGATTGAATCCGGCTCAAAATGAGATTTGAGCCGGATGAAAGATGTCGATTTGGTCAGAAAAAGTTATGGCCAATCAAAATTGGGACTGCCCAAAAATCGCAACCGCGTCCTATTGATTTTCTAAATTTTCTTGAAGCCGACCGTCGTCAATTTGTTCGCCTTCGGTCTGTTCGGGATTGGCCTCGCCCTGTTGTCCAGTGGTCACCTCAGGTTCTTGAATTTCATTACCTTGAGCA
Organism: Bdellovibrionales bacterium; assembly: GCA_041738165.1. Lineage (GTDB taxonomy): Bacteria > Bdellovibrionota > Bdellovibrionia > Bdellovibrionales > UBA1609 > JALHOQ01. Next base: position 2,188 of record JBGSQJ010000124.1, on the reverse strand, counting down.
GCGACCACAACTCGAGTAAATTGAAATTTGTCGACTTCTTTGCCGGTCTTGTCAAATACGGTCATTTCAATGCCCTTGTCGTTTGTTACGAATGTCGAATTTGGGTTTTCTACCTCAGGACCTTGTTGGGTCATTTCGATCTTTCCGTCTTTACATATTGCGATGTTGCTCGATTTGTCGCGATCATCGTTTACAGATTGACCGTTTACGGGAAGGCTAAACTCATCGTCACCCATCGTGTAGACACCATTTTCTGTTTTTATCCACACTTTTACATTTGGATGGCCTTCTAACACATAGTTTCCCTCTAATCCCTTGGGGCATTGATCCGCTTTGTGTTGAGAGGCTTTTTCAGCAATTGGACTAGCGCCAGCTGATCCGTCGCTATTCTTTTTCTTCGAACAGGCGGTCACACCCATAGTCAGTGCCACAACACCGGTCGTGAGCCAAAAGCCTTTGCGCATCCATGCGCTATTACTGATTGTCATGTTCAACTCCTTTGAACAGTTAGAAATCGTTTTCGTCCAGATGCCGGTATTGCCATTTCTGAACCAAGCAGTTTGACCCCTCAGACGCTCTAATTTCGCGCCCGCGGTTGCTCACGTTGAAAAAACACCCTTCTCACGCTCAGTTTGGGCACTCGAACTCTCCATTCGGATGGAAACGTGAATTTGTTAGTTTCAGTGTATCCCTAGAAAGGGGTGATCCTGATCAATTTTCAGAGATGCCAAGGGGCGTGAATCGTCACCCGGAATGTCACAATTGCATGAACCTATGGCCCGAATTTAGCCGCGTAAGGATTTCAACTTACTAAAATCTTTTAGAAAATCACTGAGCCGAGGCTCGAAATGGACGGCCGGCCAAGCGGCACGAATTATGGAGTATAAGGCCTTGGCAATTGTACCGGTAGACATGAGGTCTACTGAATTTGCCTTGAACGCCATATATAAGGAGCATCACGGATGATGCCTAAAGTTCAAATTCGCCATTGGCTAAGTAAGTCTCACTACACATTTTTGGTGATTCTCTCTGTTTATTTCGTCACAAGACTAGAGGTCGAGAGGCCGATTTCAGCTGATTTGGTCGACCCTGTCGTGCAAGCACGCGCGAAGCGAGTGGCTTCTGTAAAGAATCAAATCGAAGCCTCGGCTACTGCGGCAACTGGTCCGATTCAAAAAGTCGACAGTGAGCTGGCACAAATGATGGCTGAAGATGAGTTAGAGGGTGCCAACCCTTATGCGGATTTGAGCACTCCTGTTTCTTTGCAAGAGATTTTCAATCGGGGAGTCACGGGTTTTGAACGCAAGACCTATCGAAGCTCCACCTACAAAGAGACATTTGGATACGATCTCGTGACCTATGAAGTGAAACATAAAAAAGGTTCGTCGGTGGTGCTAGCTCACACCGAAAAAACCGACCTTGAAGGTTTTGAGCCCAAAGTGTACGTCGTGTTTATCAATCCTTTGAGTGACGGAATCGTGCGCTGGACGCAATACGAAGATCAGCTCTTGGCGTATGATCGTGTGTTGTCTGAAGATGAGGCCAAAGATCAATTGGCCAGCCTTACGCGCTCAAGCGTGCCGTTTTTGTCAGTTTCTCGCTAAGCCAGTCATTTTTCTTTTATCGAGGCCACGAAACTGCCTGGCGCTTAATAATTCAGCGCACGAGGAATCAATCTCATTTCGTTATGAAATAATTACACGTGTATCGTATGTGACTCTGCGTGTGCTGGTTATACGAGCAATTCCCATTTAAGCACGCCTTAGGTCTTGACGATTGAAAAAGACTCAGTGCATAAGTCTAAGTGACGACGGGTTAGATGCCTCGTCAAAAGTGGGACCAAACTAACAACTAACTAACAAAGGGGTTTACCCATATGAAAGCGAGCTACCTAGCACTCGTTCTAGCGCTTGGCTTCTTCTCAGCCGCACAAGCTGAAGAGCAGCAACAAGCTACAGAAGGCGAATCTTCAATGAAGATTGAAGATGTTTCTGAAGGCGGAAACAAAGTCGAAGGCAACATCGACGAAGAAATCACCAACCGCAAACTCCGCGCCGAGTCAGGCTCGAAGTCAAAGTGGTCTGGAAGCTTCACGGGAAGCTACAATGGCGGCTCGCTTGAGAAGCCAATGGATAAGAACCGCGCCAATCCAACTAACTCTCCGTCGCCTCAGCGTGTTCGTTTGAGC
>JBGSQJ010000057.1:0-3680 GCA_041738165.1 Bdellovibrionales bacterium | reverse complement strand
CCGATCCAACAGCTTATATTCCTTTAAGTTTAGATACGAATATACTTTCTGGGGGGTTTAAGCCGAAACCAACAATTTTTTGGCAATACTTTTTATGGTTCGCAAGAACAACAAAAACTTCAATTAATGGTTTTTCTGGCGCTTCTTTAAAGATCGGAAAAAGAATGGCATAGGCCTTCTCGGCCGCCTTTAGGTAAAGCTCAGCGAGATTTTTTTGGGAATCTTGATAAATAATCTCAAAGTGTTCGCTACGTCTGACTTCAAATACCCAATTTGGCGGCGTAGTCTGAGCCAAAAGCCCTGAGCCGAAAAAAATCAGAACCGCCCCGAACCAGAAATTTAAAAAAACGCTGACTTTGGGATTTCTCAATTTTGCAACCTTGGCGAGGCTCGCGAACTCGAGTAAAGCAAGGCCCCGCCCACAACAAAAACGATCACCAACACCAATATCCCAGCTCGGGAGCTGTCGAGAGAATAGCCCACCTGAGCCACAAGAAGAGGCCCCAGAATGGCAGAGAATTTTCCGATCATATTAAAGAAGCCAAAGTACTGCGCCGATTCTTGCTTAGGGACGAGCCTAGCGAAATAGCTTCGCGAAAGTGATTGAATTCCTCCCTGAACAAGTCCGATGACGGCAGCGAGAATGAAAAACTGAAAACTCGTATGTAGATTGTAGGCGTACACCGTCACGCCCAAATAGATAAAAAGACAAATCCATATTCCAAGCAGCGGCGAGAAGCGCTCGCCTAAAAAACCAAAGATAACGGCTGCTGGGAATCCGACAAATTGCACTAAAAGCAAAGCTTTGATTAAGTCGGTGGGCTCAAGACCAATTGAGAGGCCATAATCCACCGCCATCTTGATGATCGTGTTTACGCCATCAATGTAAAACAAATAGCCCACTAAGAACAACAAGAGCGCGCGTTCGCGTTTTAATTTTAAAATATGCGACCAAAGCTGACTCAAACCCAACTGGATAGTGGCCTTCAGTCCCATCTTTGAGTTGCATTTGTCTTCTGGAACAAATTTGAAGAGAGGCAAGGAAAACAAAAGCCACCAACATCCGACAGTTAAAAATGAGTAACGAACTCCATCGGCTCCCCAATGAAGATACATCCACACGTTGGCGGCGAACAAAACACCTCCGCCTAAATACCCCATCGCGTATCCTAGTCCTGAAACTCGGTCGAAATGGCGGCTTGAAGTTACATTTAGCAACAGGGCATCGTAAAACGGTAAGGCTCCACTGAAGCCGATCAATCCAATCGCAAATAGCGCCGCAGCCCACTCCCACTGACCCGGCCCTAAAAAACAAAGCGCCACTGAAGCGCCTGCTCCAACCAGAGTAAAGAAACCAAGAAAGCGTTTTCTTTTTCCGCCAGCATCCGCGATTGCGCCAAGTATTGGCAAAAGTAGAGCGAGTGAAAAGCTAGCAAGTGAGTTGGTGATACCTAGCACATAAGTGCTTTGGGTGCTTGAAAACCCAGAACTCCAATATTGTTTAAAAAAGAGTGGGAAAAATCCGGCAATCACTGTGGTGGCGAATGCTGAGTTGGCCCAGTCGTAAAAGGCCCACGACCAAACTAGTCGTTTTTGTTGGGTAGCTGATTCCACCAGGCTCTCCACTTAGCAAGAACCTGAGCGCGGTTATTTTCAGACATCTTTGGTCTTAGCTTGGGTCCCTTGGGGTTTTGTACTCTTAAGAGGGCAAATGCTTCACGCTCGATATCTGAGTCGCGCGTGGATTCCAAAAGTTGAAGAGCGACGCCGGCACTCGATGGCGCGGGCTTTCTGCGCAATCTCTTTAAAGACAATAGGCGCAAGTCCATTGACTCGTCAGGATTAAGAGCCATTTTGTGATAAAGCTCCCGCAGATTTTGTGACCAAACGCCCTCTAAGCTGTCCATTGCATTTTTCTTTTTTTGTTGATCTGTGACTTGAGCGTCTAAGAGAAAGCGAATCGATTCTGAAAATGGGTCTTCAATCTGTTTTCTATCGAAGTCACCCCAGAAGCTCCAATCGTCTGAGGCCACAAGCCAATTCGACTCGGGCCTCTTAAGGGCCCACATAATATCGGTCAACTTGAAGAACTCGTAGGTTTCGCCGCCAGATCGTACAATCATTTTCGGGCGGTTGGCCGCGAGATCCATATTGATTCGATTTTCAATTTTAAAGCGCTTCAGCGAACTTTGAAACTTTCGGATAAACTCCCAGTTGATAAGGAGGTCTGAAGTTTCGGCCTGCCACCGGCCATTGACCTCATTAAGTTCTACGAGTTTTACGCCTTGACGAAAAATTTTGATGGGGGATTTCAAAGCCAATCCATCTGATTTACTACCAATTAAGAAATCACGATGCAGCGGAAAGTAGTAAAGCCCTTCACCCCCCACCGACATGCAATTCTTCCCGTCTGAGACGACTCCCATTTGAATATAGATTGAGCGCACCTTTGCGCCTTCGCTGACCGTCACATCCGGCTTTTGATTTTGAAAACTGGGGCATGCCGTTCCCAACGGATTATTGATAATGGCCGTCAGGTCTTTGAAGGTTGAAAGGTCGGCAGGTTTTCCGTCCACAAAACCGCTGGCCCCCTTGAGTACCAGCCCAAAATTATCGAACTTAGAAATTATGCGAAGTTCGCGTTGAGTTGAGGCGGCCGGCGCGCGAGATGTCCAGGCTCCGAGTAGTCCAGCGATTAAACTCAGAGAGATCGTCAAAATCGCCATCGAAAGTCACTCTCCTTTGATGCTCTTTTCATTGTGGTCGGGAATTACAAAAAGGTCCACTATATGCGCGATCACACGCCGCTTATGACGTGCGTCGTGCAAGGATTTTTTCTTTGGTCGCAAATGCTCCATGCGCATCTGGCTCGTTACGCACCCAAACAAAAGGCTAGCCAGCGTGGCTGTGTCTTTTTCGGCGCAAATATAACCTTTGTCTTGAGCTTCTTGAAGGGTGGCTTCTAGACCTTTGAGTATCTGTTGCAAGCTACGTTTGAAAATGTCGCGGGCAGGGGAATGTTGACGATCATATTCGCGAATCAAAATGAGACCGGTTTCTCGGTCATTCAAAAAAATTTCAAATAATGCGCTCAAAAACTCAGAGAGGTTGCGGCGTAGCTGAGACTTTGAAACAACCGGTTCAAGCGTGTCTTTGGCCATTTTAAGGCAGCGCTCGGCGATCTCCTCGACGCAGGCACGATATAAGCCCTCTTTGCCGCCAAAATAGTAGCTGATGAGTGAAGAGTTCAGCTTCGCCGAGCGAGCGATGTCTCGTATTGAGGTGCCACTGAGTCCCTTTAAAGCAAACATGTGGCGTGCGACGAGCAGCAAATGGCTGCGCGTGCCTTCGGAGCGTTTCATAGGATCATTTTCAATCAAATGGTTGATTTTTTCAATCAATTGATTGAAATCAAAAAATCAGCCCTTTATACTGTAGCTCTGTGTGTACACAATGTGTGGAGGTTTTCGTGGAAGCGCTTCTTGACTTTTGGACTCAGTACTCCGGATTTTTGCAACATGACGATCGATGCCTTGTGTCTTTGATCGGCGCGATCTTGCTTGTGGTAACAGTTGGATATCTGGGCTCCCCGCTATGGGTCTGGATGGGGTTAGGCATTGGCTTGATGCTGGGCTTTGGAGCGCCCCTCGGTGCGGCCATCGCCCTGCTGGCCGGTGGTG
>JBGSQJ010000281.1:0-8713 GCA_041738165.1 Bdellovibrionales bacterium | reverse complement strand
TTCTTTGGACCTCAGGTTTCTTACAAGGTGTTTAACTATTCAAAACTCAGCACAGACGGCGGGGCTGCAGCAAGCATTTCGCCGAAACTGGAGGACGTAAGCTTTGATCCCTCGATCACAGTATTCTATTTTTTCTAAACTTTTGTTATGTGCCAGCGCGATTGCAATACAAGGTTGCACGGGCGTGCCAGGCAGTGACATCACCTCCTCTAGCAGCAGTTCAAAGACCGCCTGCGCGGGAGATGGAGGGCTCGTGCCTACGCCCGGAGCCCCTCAGTCGATAGAAAAATATAAGAAATTTGCGATTCCAGAGAGACTATTTTCAGTTTCGACGTTCTCTGAAAAATCATTGCCAGCGGGCGCCAAGCTGATGGCGATTGTTGACGAAAAATGTGTGATGAAGCGGGGCCCACAGGAGCGCTTGCTCTCAGTTCGCCACCTGCAAGACAGAGTGAAACAACAGGCTTCGCTTCTGCGAGAGCGGGCCTACCCAATTGAACTGCGCGAATCGTTCACCCTGTCTTCATTAAAAGCCCAAGTGCTCGAAGATCCGTGCTTGATTTCTTTAGACGAAGAAACCTTCGTCAAGCGTTCGGCCACTACGGTGAACGATCCCTCATTTTCAGCTCAAGCGCATTTGACCGCGATCAATGCCCCTACAGCATGGGACACTTTTTACTCTGGGTTAACCAGCACAGTGGTGATCGCCATCATAGATGATGGAATTGAGCTCACGCATTCTGATCTTAGTGGAGTGCTCTGGACCAACAGCGCCGAAACGGCAAGCAACGCCACTGACGATGATGGCAATGGCTACGCAGATGACGTGAATGGCTACAATTTCACGTCTTCACACGGATCGCCCGCACATGAAAACGGAGCCAGTCATGGCACCCACGTGGCGGGGCTCTCGGCCGCCCAAGACAACAACTCAATCGGAGTTACGGGAGTGATGGGGCGAAACCTCCAAATCATGGGCCTGAATGTCTTTGGTCCAAACGCATCGGCGGGCTCGTCCGACATAGTCAATGCCATAAACTATGCGCGCACCATGGGGGCCAACGTCATCAACATGAGTTTAGGTGGGCTAGGCAGCTCAGCATCGATCAATACGGCGATGATCAACGCCGTAGCCGCTGGAGTTTTTATTGCGGTAGCTGCGGGCAACAGCAGTGAAGAAATCACAGCCTCGAATTTTTATATGCCCGCCGGATACTGCAAAGACATCAATGGCGCGATGGCTGTGGGAAGCATCGATGCTCTGACCCAGAATGTAAGTTCATTCTCGAATTTTTCAACGACTTATGTAGAGATTGCGGCGCCTGGTTCAGACTCGACGACTGGGGGCGTATACAGCACGTACACCTCAAACTCTTACTCCTACTTGCAAGGCACCTCGATGGCCTCACCGGTTTTGGCCGGGGCCGCAGCGCTCGTGGTTGGCTGGGCCAAATCAAGAGGCAAAACAGTAACCCCTGCGCAAATCGAAACCATAATCAAAGCATCAGCGACCTCTAAAAGTTCACTCACGCCATATTTTTATGGCGGAGGAGCGCTCAATCTGGTCGATCTCGCCGCCACTATGGAATGCGATTTATAGCTACACCCGCTAGATATTTCGGCGGTAGCGGCCGCCCACTTCGAACAATGCATGAGTCATTTGGCCGAGCGTGCACACTCTGGCCGCTTTCATCAGGCTAACAAAAACATTCTCTCCGCGCTGAGCAGTGGCCTTTAAATCCGCCAGCGCTGACTCGGCTTGCAGCGCGTGCATCTTTTGCCAAATCAATGTGTTACCTAGCTGTTGTTTTTTTTCGTCGAGTGAGGCTCGAGCCATTTCGATTTTGGGAGGCACATAACCCTGCTTAAGGGTTGCGGGATCAACAAAGGTATTGACCCCCACAATCGGCAGTTCACCATTGTGCTTGAGCGTTTCATAGTAATGACTCTCATCTTGAATGCGGCCACGCTGGTACTGCGTCTCCATAGCCCCCAAAACTCCGCCGCGCTCATTGATGCGTAAAAACTCGTCAAGTACGGCCTCTTCGACAGCATCGGTAAGCCATTCAGTAAAGTAGCTCCCTTGAAGTGGATTTTCGTTCTTCGCCATACCGAACTCTTTGTTAATTATCAGTTGGATCGCCTTGGCCCTTCGCACACTCTCTTCGGTGGGAGTGGTGATGGCCTCATCATAAGCATTGGTGTGCAAACTGTTGCAGTGATCAAAAATGGCGATCAACGCTTGAAGAGTGGTTCGGATGTCATTGAAGTCGATCTCTTGTGCATGCAGCGACCTACCCGACGTTTGAATATGATATTTTAATTTTTGCGAGCGATCGTTGCCGCGATAAAGATCTCGCATGGCGATAGCCCAAATTCGGCGCGCCACGCGCCCAATCACCGCGTACTCAGGGTCCAGCCCATTTGAAAAAAAGAAAGATAGATTCGGGGCAAACTCATCGATCTTCAAACCTCTTGAGCGATAATACTCGATGTAGGTGAACGCGTTTGAAAGCGTTAACGCCAGCTGAGTTATCGGATTCGCACCGGCTTCGGCAATGTGATAGCCACTGATGCTGACCGAATAGAAATTTCGCACGTTGTGACGAACAAAATATTCTTGAATGTCGGCCATCATTTTCAAAGCAAAGTCGATTGAAAAAATACAAGTGTTTTGACCCTGATCTTCTTTGAGTATGTCAGCTTGAACGGTTCCGCGCACAGTACTTAAGGTTCGTGCCGATACCTCTTCACGTTCCACTAGAGTCAAAACTCGGCCAAGTTCGTTCTCGCGTTTTTCAATTTGTCCGTCGATCGCCGTATTCATAAAAAACGCCAGAATCATCGGTGCAGGTCCATTGATGGTCATGGATACGCTAGTTGAGGGGTCACAAAGATCAAACCCGGCGTAGAGCTTTTTCATGTCGTCAAGAGTGGCGATGCTCACGCCCGACTCGCCGACTTTACCAAAGATGTCGGGCCGCTGATCAGGGTCCTCTCCATATAGAGTCACCGAATCAAAAGCCGTTGAGAGACGTTTGGCCGACTCACCCTTACTTAAAAAATGAAAGCGTTTGTTGGTTCGCTCAGGTGGGCCCTCGCCAGCAAACTGCCGAATTGGATCTTCTTCTTGCCGCTTGAGCGGAAACACACCTGCTGTATAGGGGAAGCGTCCAGGAACATTTTCTAACTTGAGATAACGCCAACGCTCGCCCCAATCGGCCATCTTCGGAACCAACACTCGCGGCAGATCTAGACCGCTCAGTGACTTGGTCACAAGCTGCTGAGTTAGCTCTTTGCCGCGAATGACGAATGACAGATTTTGACCCGAGTACGATTTTTGTAATTCTTCAAAGCCCGTGAGTTCACGCCACTCCGCCTCGCTAAACTGGCCGCGAAGCTCTGTGCGCGCCTTTTCTTGAGCGCTTGAGAGCTGACCATATTCTCGCTCAAGTAAATGCATGGCTCCAAGCTTGGCCGCTGAGATCTGCTTCTCTTTTACATCTTCTTTGTAGCGCCTCACTGTGCTTACAATTTCAGCCAAGTAGTTCAATCTTTCGGCAGGCACCACGATTTGCTTGGTGTTGCCAAGACCTTGGAGCCCACCGGCCTCACGGCCCAGAAGTTTGGCTCCCCGATTCACCATTCCCTCTAACAAGGATTCAAACAGCTCATTGACGCCGCGATCGTTGAAGTTCGACGCCTGAGTCAGATGTACGGGCACAGAATCATTTGAATCAAAGAGTTTTCGCGATCTTCTAAATTGTTTTTCGACGTCGCGCCGAGCATCTTGAGAGCCTCTTCTATCGGCCTTATTGATTGCAACAAAGTCAGCAAAATCGATCATATCAATTTTTTCAAGCTGACTCTGGGCCCCAAACTCAGAAGTCATGACGTATAGGCTCAAATCTGAAACTTCAAGAATACGCGAACTCGCCTGCCCAATCCCGGAACTCTCTGCGATCAAAAAATCAAATTTGTAACGTTTTAGAAATTCTAGAATTTCAGGAAGAGCCCCTGAAATCTCATTTCCCGAGCCACGCGATGCCATGGACCGCATAAAGGTGCCTGGTCTGGCGAGCGAATTCATGCGAATCCGATCGCCGAGCAGCGCACCGCCCGTTCGGCGTTTAGACGGATCAACACAAACAACACCAATGCGACCATCAGGAAAGCGATTTTTAAATCGCACCATCAATTCATCAATGAGCGAAGACTTCCCCGCACCGCCGGTACCGGTGATTCCTAAGACCAACGGTTTGGGCTCATCTCGGCGTTCAAACTCTTTGAGTTCAGGAATCAAAAACGTAGGATCGGTGCCATTCTCTATAGCGGTGAGAGCCACGCCCAACGCCGCGTGCGGCATGGAGCCCGAGGCTTTCATCTGCTGCTTCAAAACGGCATTTTTTCCCTCAGCGAGCAATTCAAAATCACAAGAATCAATGATGGATTTGATCATCCCTTCTAGACCAAGCCTTCGGCCATCGTCGGGGTGAAAAATCTGTGTGATGCCGTACTTTTCGAGTTCTGCTTTTTCTTCGTAAATAATAACGCCGCCGCCGCCGCCAAAAATTTTAACGTAATTAGCACCGGCTTCGTTCAAGTAGTCGCGCAAGTACTTAAAGTACTCCATATGGCCACCTTGATACGAACTGATGCACACGCCCTGTGCACCTTCTTGAAGAACGGCCTCGGCGACTTCGCGTACCGATCGGTTGTGGCCCAGATGAATGACTTCTGCGCCATGGTCTTGAAGCACCCGGCGAATCACGTTGATCGCCGCATCATGCCCGTCAAAGAGTGAGGCTGCGGTGACAATGCGAACAGGATTTTTAGGCTTGTACTCGGTGCTCAAGTGTTCAATTCCCCTTAAAAACAGGCTTTCGCTTTTCTATAAATGCTAAAATTCCCTCGTTGTGATCTTGGGCGGCAAAGGTCTGACTAAACAATTCACGCTCGATTTCGAGGCCCTTGGCCAATGATTGATCGAGACCAAGATCAATAGCTTTCTTGGCGATCCGAATCGCCACCGGTGAACGCTCTGATAAAGTGTTAGCCAACTTTTGCGCTTCACCCAAGAGCTGATCGGGCTCGAACACCCCAGCAAAAAGTCCCCAATTCAAACCTTGCTCAGCAGAAAAAATTTCTCCACTAAAAGTCACACGCTTAGCGAGCGACGGGCCAAGCGCACGAGCGAGACGTTGAGTCCCGCCGTAACCCGGGATAAGGCCCAAAGTCACCTCGGGCAATCCCCACTTGGCTTTGCTCGACGCCATCAAAATGTCACAAGAAAGCGCCAGCTCAAGCCCCCCGCCCAAGGCAAAGCCATTCACCGCACAAACGGTTGGTATTTCTAAGCCAGCCAATTGATCAAATACTTTTTGCCCACGCTCGCTCATTTTTAAAGCTTCAGAAGAACTGTGGTCTTTCATTTCTTTGATATCGGCGCCCGCGACAAATGATTTTTCTCCGGCTCCGGTCACAACAACCGCGCGCAAGCTTTCGAGTTTTGAAATCTCAACCAGACACTGCCCCAATTCACCTATCAATTGGGCGTTGAGGGCATTAAGAGATTCGGGCCGTGAGATCGTGAGCCAACCGGTTTGACTCGATGAAGGCCCATTGGTCGTGTGCCACTTCAAGGTTTCAAAATTCATTTCGCCCCCTTTTAAAAACCAGTTTGCTCAATTCAATTAGCTCGGCTTCGCTCAAGTTAGTTCATTGACGTTCAATCACTTAGCCTCATAGGTGTAAAAACCGCGACCCGTCTTGCGCCCCAGCCAGCCCGCTTCAACATACTTCACAAGCAAGGGGCATGGGCGATACTTGCTATCGCCAAGACCATCATGAAGCACATTCATAATCGCCAAGCAGGTGTCTAGCCCGATAAAGTCGGCCAACGTCAACGGCCCCATGGGCTGGTTGGTCCCAAGCTTCATGGACTGATCGATATCTTGGGCACTGGCGATTCCCTCGTGAAGCGTGTAAACCGCCTCATTGATCATCGGCATCAAGATTCGGTTCACTGCAAAGCCCGGCATGTCTCGTACTTCAACAAATGTTTTTCCCATTTTTTCGGCTAGTGAGCGAACCGCAGCAAAGGATTCATCCGAAGTTTGCAGACCTCGAATGCCTTCAACTAATTTCATCAGCGGCACCGGATTCATAAAATGCATGCCCGCGACTTGAGTGGGCCGTTTTGTGCTTGCGGCAATTTTTGTGATCGAAATGCTTGAGGTGTTACTGCACAAAAGCGTCTCGGGTTTACAAATCCGATCGAGCTCAGAAAAGATTTTTTCTTTTAATGAGATGTTTTCGGCGACAGCCTCGATCACCACATCGGCTGATTTGAAATCTTGTATTTGCTCAGACATTGAGATTCGGCCAAGTAAACTTGTTCGCTCTTGATCTGTCATCTGCTCTTTTTTGATCAACCTGTCACAGCTCGACGAGATCGTTTTTTTGGCAGTTTCAAGCTGAGAGGCTGAAACATCGACGAGTTGAACTTCAAACCCATGCGCGGCTGCAACTTGCGCAATTCCGCTGCCCATCTGACCCGCACCTAATACACCTATTTTACTGATATTCATATCGTCTCCGATTTTAAAAAACTTCTCTAAAAGGGATTCGATTTTTTTACCCTCAAAAGGGCTGGCGGTCAAAAGCGAACAACAGCGCTCGGAGAGAGACTCCATATTAGGCGCAGCTCATCGTTGGCCTCTTGCTTGATCTCTTCAAATACCTTGGTGCCAACAAGAATGAGATTGGATGAGTGAGTTTTATTAGAAAACATCAGTGCCAGGCTGGCTTGGCGAACCAGATCCCCTGTGATCTTCAGGTTCGGGTCAAAATGATCATAACGCAAGTGGGCCGAAAAAAGCCGCGAAAACTCGTGGCTGAGATCCGAATGCCCAGTGGCAAATTTGCCAACCCGAGTTTCTTGCTCACGCTCTCCACCATAGGCCTCAACGACCATTTGCCATTTTTGTCGGTGTAGAGCGCCATAAATTCCGCCCATTCGCCATTTGGCCTCAAGAGTCGGATCCACTCCCGCCAAGGTGTCGCCCGAGGTCGACGTAGCAATAGGCTTAGTCGAACCCGTTTGCCCCACCACACCGATCTCAAATGAGTCTCTGCGGTAGCCCCACCGCCCTGTGTACCAAGCCCTTCCATCTTGCTCGGTGTCGCCCTCACCATTATGAGCGACGATGCCCGTAAAAAAATCACCTTGCGAAATTTCGTAGCTAATCCCGAGATCTCGAAGCGGCGTCACTCGTTTTTGAAAAAGCAGACTGCGAGGAAAAATCAAGTTCCTCTCCCACTGTTGACCTTCATAGCCAAACTCAACGGGTATTCGGCCGAGTCTGACCCGACCATACACATGGTTGAGCTGACCATAGGCTTCGATCAACACGATGTCGTCTTCAACGGTTGAAATGTAGCGCGCCGGAGGATTGAGGAGTTTTCGCGAGCCCAATCGAATCACGCCTTGATAAGTTTCTTCGAGTTCCCAGCGCAGCGCAAAGCTGCTCTCGCCAATAGAAAAGGAGCCGTCGCCGGGCTCGTTGAGTAAAAATTCCGGGCGCAGCAAAAGATCGTGAATGCGAAGCTCACCAATCTCTTCGCGAACGGGAGCTGAGAGCGCATCTTGGCCAACCGTTAAAACGAAAAATAGAAATAAAAAATGGAACCAAAGGCTTCCATTTTGACTCTTACTCATCACTCCGATTCTATCTGAACCGACGCTCGTCAGGGAGAAGCAAGATCAAAGACCCGACTTCTAGCTCGCGCCTTTTGTCGAGCTTTGTACTCTTCATGAGAGGCGGGTCCAGATTGCGAGCGCAGATAGTGCTGAAAATCCATAATTTGCACTTCATAGGGGTAAAAAAAGCTAAATGAAGTCTGACCATCAGGCAGAGTCACTCGCACCAGCTGACGCGTAATAAATTTGACGAACCTATAGTCTTTCGACGTAAACATATTCTTTTTTTCGAGATACTCGGCCCTCGAGCTTTGCTCCATAAGCCGCTTGTTCAATTTCTCATCTAAGCTTTCAAGAGGCTCAGACCAGTACCTCGGCAACCCCTCCATCACTTCTAAAAATAGATTCACCGGGTAAAGTGTGTTGTTGCTTTGATTGGGAATGACGTTGGCAGGGCTCACCACATGCCGATCAACCAAAAAGCGCATCACTCGAAAGACATCGACCAAATGATGAGTCACAAACCGAATTCCCACTTTATCAAGCAGCCCAAACGCCACCTCGTCGGGTTTGGCCAAAAGCTTGGTGATTGACGAATCCGAATCTTTAAATGGTTTCGTATCGAATTTTTTTAATAAAATCTCATCTTCGCTCACTCCGTCACTTAAAAAAATCTTTTCTGGATCATCAATGTTGATGACCTGACGATAGGGTTTAAATATCTCTTCTTGAATCTCGAGAGAAAAATGACTGAAGAGATCATTGCGAAGTTGTGAGATCACATGCATGACTCTTAAAAGCGCGCACGCCCACTTGGTCAAACTTTCTTCAGACGAATCGCGCATAGAGGCCAAAACCAAAAGATTTGAAATATCTCCAATCTGTTTTGGATCTGAGACCTCAACGGGAAGAGTTTCCCCGTCGATTAATATCTGCGTTCGCAAATACACCACGGCCCTGGCGTGAATTTGCCAGAGTCGATCCACGTCTTCAGCTGAATTCAAATCGTAT
>JBGSQJ010000036.1:0-8169 GCA_041738165.1 Bdellovibrionales bacterium | reverse complement strand
CCTTCAATAGTGAGGTTGCAGACCTTAAAAGGGAGTTCTCAGCTGACTCGGGATTTAAACAAACTTAGCCCAGTGGACATTGTCTATTTGGGTCATTTAGAAATTAATGAGATCAAAAATGCCGTATCTGACTTCAATGAGTTGTATTCAGACGAAAGTGTTCGCTCAGTCATTGAAACCGTTCGAACTCGCGCCATCGATGTCATGAGTTCGCCATTACGACTCACCCCTCGCCTGCAGTTGCTCAGTGCGATCGAAGTGCTTCTGGAGAGATTTCTAGTGGCAAAGGTAGATGACCATATTTACGAAGATCTTAAGAGTAGAGTTGAATTGGCAGTCGAGGCCTTGAGCAACATTGAACGAGTAGCAACGTCAAGTCGTTCCAAATTGAATAGTGAAAATCGAGAGGCGCTATTGGCCAAGCTCCAGAGCGACTTGTTGGGTCTTAGAAATTTGAAGTTTGAGCCGTCAAAATTGGACCAGACAATAGTCAAAATCACTCCCCATCTTGAACGATTGCTTGAGCTCTCAAAGAGTGTTTTGCGCAGTGATCAAGAGTGGGCAAATATGGCCGAAGAGGTTGTTCTGCTTCTGGAGCGAATATTGAATGAGGTGAGTGCATGAAGCTGACTTATTTTTTCGCTTTATTTTTCTTGCTGGGCCTGTGTGCACCAAATCTTGCCCTTGCGGAGAAAAGCAAATTTGACCTGTTGAATCTGGGGGACTGCGCAGAGCTGCTTGCAGCGGTAAGAGATCGCAAAGCCGAAGTCCACTTGGTCGGGACCGCAAAGAGCGTCAAAGATAAAGCGGAATTGTTTGATTCTTACGGAGCTGTTTTTTCTGAAATCTTCGAAAAAAGTGTGCGAGCGGCAATGCTTGGGCGCGGCATAAAAATGTATGAAAAATGGAGCAGATGGGATATCGACCCGATGGTGCTTGTGCGGTTTAGTCGAGACGCGGGCCAGTTGATAAAGAGTGAACCTGAGGAGCGACGTCACTTTGCCTATCAAGTGTTTTTAGCCATGAAGACTGTGAGCGAAGATGATCGAGGCTACAGTGGGCATGGTGCCGAGACCGAGGCCTTATATAAACTTTTATCTGCAATCGACAAGTCGAGCCATCGCTTCGAATATATTGATGTATTATGGGGTGCTATCGAGATTTATTTAAGCGGTCAGCTGGTGAGTGTTTCGAAAAATTCTTCTTCGCACATCATAAGCCGCCTTCCGCATAAATTTTGGAGCTATCTGCTCTTATCTGCGGCCGGAGCATTTCTGGTGAATGAACATATACCAAGCCTAGGGCTTATGGAGTGGGTGTTTATGTCATCAATGGCAGGCAACCTCGGTGTCGTTTTTCCTATGTTTCTCGAAAATTTCTTTCTTAAGACGGGTCTCAAAAACCGAGCCAAAGAAGCAGAAATTCGAATAGCGAATCCAAGCGGGCCATTCGCTGAATATGCAATGTCCCTGGAACCCTCATTGGGTTTCGAATACCTAACAGAAGAAGATTATCAAGAAAAGAGGGTGGAAGTCGGCAGACTCTCAGCGGCCTGCGGAGCGGACCTTTGTGGATTAACAATGGGTCAGTTGACATCCATCGGCCACTTAGACGAACTAGATCTCTCCAGAAAGCTTAACGCTTTAGAATTGAAATCTGGAACCGATGGCTTGCAGATTTTTTACGTTCAACTGACTGATGAAATTGAAAATTTGATGAAAAGTGAGAGCGGTCTTTCTGGGGAATACGTCGCCATCTCACAAAAAATCGAAAACAGTCTTGAAGGGCACTCGAAAGCAAAAGAACTCGCCTCACACCTGGACTCGCTTTCGACCAGACTTAAGAATTTAGAAATTAAGATTCATAAAATGGACGCTCGCGACCTAGGCGGCGGCGATTTTACAAAGCTTGAGATTGTGTTTAGCCAAATCAATCGATTCAAAGAGTTGATTGCCGAGGGCCAAAACCGAATCAGCGCAGTGCTCACCACCCTCGAAAGTGACAAAATCCGCCAGAAAAGGCTCAAAGAGCTCATCGGCGAGCGCAGCCCCCGCTCAAAATCTCAAAGAATCTCGAGTCTTAGGGCCATTCTTCAGATCGTACAAGAGGGCATGTGATTTGCTCTTCTCTCACTCGAATAGTGTAAAAAGTACGTATCTCGAATTAGAGAGGTTTGCAGATGACAAATTTTGCTCGATTATCCACAGGTTTCTTAGCCTCCATCATGGTGTACTCGCAGTTCACGCCAGCGGCAGAACGGCCACCCATTGATCCCGATGCAAAAGCCTATTTTGAATTTTGTGATCCGGCGTTGTTGGTTAAGGGTTCAGACTTGCTTGACCAAAACAAAGAGAACCCGGGCATCGATGAGCTAGGCGCAGTACTCGAGGCCGAAGTCATCGGTCAACAGCAGGCACTTGAACTACTTAAATCAGCCATCGAAATTTCGACCGCCGGAATTCAAGATCCCAATAAGCCATTTGGCCGCTACCTATTTGCTGGCCCCACGGGCGTTGGTAAAACAGAGACCGCGCGCGCTCTTGTGAAAGCTTTGGGCGGAGATCCCGACAAACATCTGATTCGCATTGATAGCGGAGAATTTCAGCAAGGTCATGAAATCTCAAGACTCATTGGTGCGACGGCGTCTTATGCGGGCTACGGCGACAAGGCCATGCTTCACAAAGACTCTCTCAAAGAAACAGAGCTCGTATTGAAATTGGCCAATGGCAAAACCCGCAAGGTGAATGTGATATTGGTCGACGAAATCGAGAAGGCCTCAGATTCTCTTTTTCGTTTGCTACTTGGCATCTTAGACAATGGCGTTGCCACAATGGGCGACAACACCAAGACCAAATTTAGAAACACGATTATTATCGCCACTTCAAATCTTGGAGCCAAAGACGCCGAAGACATGATCAATGACCGAATGGAACAGCTCAAAGACGGCGGCAAAGAAGCAGATCTGACAGGTCGCAAAGATGAAAAATTCCGGGATCAATTGAAGGCTGCGTACGACAAAGCAATCCAAGAACGATTTGCCCCTGAATTTCGCAACCGTTGGAAAGCGATTATCAATTTCCTTCATCTTGGCCGCGACGAGCATGTTTTGATTCTTCACAAAATGCTGAGCCGAATTCAACTCAATATCTTCGACAGTGCAATGGCCAAAGTCGGGATGATGGTATCAAGTGAGGCCCGTGAGTTTTTGGTCGAACATGGTGCTAACGTGAAAGACGGAGCTCGCCCGATGGAGCGTTTTTTAGAAGACCACATTCGCCAACCTATGGCGCGCTTGATGGTGACGGGTCAAATTGACGATGGCGATATTGTTCAAGTTGATTATGAGGCGGGAAGCGATCACCTGAACTTCAAGCTGGTGGCCAAAGGCCTTGATCAAGAAGAAATCCTTCTTTTTGCCGAAGCCGCATACCCAGGTTATGGCTTTAAAGATTACGACTTTAATAAGAAAAAAGACGAAGACGATCAAGAGGACATGAGCCCATTTGCGCAGGTCTCAAAGAGCAACGAAGCGATCAAAAAACTTTGGGTGCGCGCAAAAGCCAAGGTCGCCAAAAAAGGCAACGGCGAAGAGCAATCAAAATTCATCAACGTTGATGGCGAGGTCGTTCAGCTCGACAATCATGTGGTGAACAGCGCATTCAGAATGACCAAAATATACACTTTGCCGCCTAGCTTGTCGGCCTACGAAATTGTCGACAACTTCACGAGTGAAGATCTTCAAAAAATACTTTCTGAATTGGCGCCTCTGTCGACGGGCCAAGCGGCTGGAGCGAATTGATGGCGTTGTTTGATTTAAAATCACAAGTCTCTCGTGTATTGGCTGGGGCTCTGTTGGCCTTCACCGCGCTCACCCAATCTGCGGCTCTGGCGCAGGCTAACGATGGGGGCGGCTGCACGGCCGCTCTGGCGCTGGCTCCTCAAGCCGTCGAAGAGTGGACGATTGAGGCCACAGATGAATTTGTCGTCGAAGAGTTCACCGAACAAAAGCAGAGCATCGATTTGGGTCTGGCGCTCGATATTTTGGTGCCGCCAGGGTACGCCGAACATGAAGCCGACTTTTTGGCACGCAGAAAAAAGGCCTTCGACGAACTCTTGCCTTTGATAGATGAGCTTCAAGCTGGGCTTTTAGACACGGAATCGTTCCCCTTACGCCTGGCTAGACTGGCGCGCAAGTACGATCGAAGCAACGAGCTTGAAGATGAAGAAGCAGCTAAAAAACAAAAGGCTGCAGTGCTAGTGACGATGATGAAAATCTTTAGCATTCCAGTTGAGCATCACTATATGGAACTCATTGCAACTGGTGAGCACAGCAAAGAGTTGAAGCAAAAACTTGGGCGTTCGTTGGCGCGAATTTTTAAACATGATCCAGGTTGGAGACCGTTTTTAGATAAGGCCATGAAAAAGGCCAATGTCAACTACTAGTTGAAATTCAAACTGACTAGTTAAAAACCGCAATGAAGAGGAACAAATCGTGAAACTCAAGGGCTGCAATATAGTCATTATCTTATTGCTAGCCAGCTGGAGTCTAAACGTGGCCGCAGCTCAATCTGACTGCATCGCCGCTTTGTTGATGGACCAAAGATTTCACTGGGCCAAGCCCTATGCAGAAGTTTTTGATATTGAAGAGCCAGAGCGAGTTCCCCCCAATGTTTTCGACTCTCAAATGAGAGCGTTGTCGCAGCCTCTACTAAAACAGCTACCTGATGGTTTAACCAGAAATCAGCGCCTATTTTATCAAGGGATATTTGATCTTCTTCGCGACAGGGCGCGAGTCTTTAGTCTCACTCAGCAGGTGATTCAAGAGATCGATGGGCGCGTAGGCGTAGAGGACCACAAAAGCGAGGATGAGCGTGTGGATCAAAATCTCGCGCGGCGAAGAGCGTTTTTAGAAATACTTAGCAAATATGAAAGAAAGTACCGCTTCAAAGTCACCAAAGTTTCGGCAGCAGTTGAGAGCCGCGAGTGGTTGGCCTATGTGCACATGGGCTACGTCCTTGACGATGAGGCGGGCCGCCACATGGGGCTCACCCTCAGCTCAGATCAACAGGCTAAACCTGGCCAATGGGAGCATGGCCGCGACACCCATAGATTTCAATGGCACCTGGTGCTTCGTGATGTGGAGCAGAGGCCCGAGCTCTATGGCCACCCGAAAGACGTTTTGACCCTTTATGAAAAGCTGGGTGATCGTTCGGTCAAATTGGATTGGTCAGAGACAGGCGCGAACGCAAACAGCGGCCCACAAGATCTCTTTTTCTATTTGTTTGATAGCCCCGAAAATAATCCGTCGAGCCCAGGATACTTTTTGCACTACCGCGAGTTTTGGCCGGGTTTACCTATCGAATAGGTGCCAGGTTCCGAAACCGGGGCGCAGTGCGTCCCGGTTTCGGAACCTGGCACCTCTAAAAACGTGTGTTGAAGGTGGCCGTGGTCATCACGAGCCACTTGCTGTACGTGTAGGCGTCCACATTTGAATCATTGATGGCGTAAGAGCCGTTGAGACCCCACGTGACCCAGTCGCGAAGCGATTTGCTAAGCCCCATTGCCAACGCCGAGTTAGAGTCTTCACGCACAGTCGAGGCGTCGTCGTAACTCACTTTGTAAAGGTTGTAGCTCGAGCTCCAGCTCATTCCCCAATAAATTGGTCGCACATAGGTCAATCCGCCTTCTATGCGATCGTAAGTTTTGTCGTCGCCTTTGGCCGAGTTCATGATCATCCCCAGGCCGAGCATCACAATATGTTTCTTGTCGGCTCCCAGCAAAAAAGTTTGCGCGGTTTTGGCGGAGTATTTGTTTGAATCGGCATCGCTCGTGCCTACCGAATCTGTGGTGTGTGAATCATCGACACGATACTCAAGCGTCAGCGTCGAAATCCAGCGTGGTGCAAACACAAACGTGTTGTCGACGTTGAGCCAATACGAACCATACGCCAATTTTTTAGAGCCACTGTCGTCGTAGTCCATATACAAAAGCTCGTAGCCAGGTTTGGTAGTCACCTTATAGGCTTTCTCCCAAAGCGTAGTTTTATAAGAGTAGGGCAGATTTAAATCGTAAATGTAGGGGTCGGCTGTGGCCGATTGATCTTTAGTGGAGTTCGTCAAACTTATATCGAGCTTCGCTGAGAACTCGTGTTTTTGTGTGTAGAGGGGGCGGTATGTCAGCCCCCCTGATGTCAAAAGGCGATAGTCATCAATATCCGTGGCCGTTCCTTGATCGATCGCCGCGTCCGACGACAAAAGTACGTTTGAATCGTACATCACCCCAAGAGTTCCAGTGACCGCCCATTTCGTTTCTTGCAATTTTTTAAATGCCAATGCCGAGGCGATTTTGTCGAGATAGGCCTCGGCTTGCTCATCCATTTTAGGATCTTGAGAGGTGTCGATGACGTCTTCAAATGATTTTTTAGCCGCCTCATACTTCTCTTGCGCAAACTGAATCATACCTAAGTAAAATAGCGCGGACGGGCCCAGCGTGGGGTCTTCGCTCTTCGACACTTTTGCAAATTTTGTCGCCGCCATATTCAATTCTTGAAGGCGGTAGTGAATAAGACCCTTATAGTACTCTTTTTCATTTGCTTGCTCAGCTGCGACTTCAGCCACATTGAGGGTCACCAGAGCCTCGCTCAGTTTATCAACTCGAAACTGCGAAACCCCATAGCGAAAATAGTAGGACTTTTCTTCTGGGTCGAGTTCACTTGCCGACTGAAATTTCTCTTCGGCTTGCGCGTACTCCGCTTTTTGATAGTGGCCCATTGCCTCTTCGGCATTTGTAGCGGCCCGGGCTTTGCGGCGCTCTTGTTCGGGCAAGGGCAGCGAGCGAAACTTGGCCCGGCGCAAAGCGAGCTTTTGCGCTTCGAGCAATTGCAAGTTTTTGCGTGCGACCTCGCGCTTTGAAGCCTCAAGGTCCATTTCTTTCATCTTTTTTGAGTAATCAGAAGCCGCGCCCTTAGAACCTGCCGCGAGTTTCGCTTGCATGCGAGTTAATCGTAGTTCTTCTTTATAGGCCTTGAGCGCCACCTTTGCCTGCGCAGGGTTGTCGTAAATGGCCAATAGGGGTTGGCCATTTTCAAGTTTCTTCTTGATCACGGCGCGCCTTTTAAGTTGGCCCGATTGAATCATCTCGAAGATTTTTTTGTTGTTGTCGGTGGACTGGCGAAGTCCTGGCGGGGGGACAAACACCTCTGGGGCAAACTTGGCTGACTCTCCGATCCCCACATTGAAATAACCTTGAAAGATGCTTGAGTCGGGCTCGGTTTCTTCGAGTCTGATTTGAACTAGTTTTTTTGTCGCTCGATCGCGAATGATCAAAAAGGCCGAGTCGATTTCGCCGGCGTTTTGGTTCCAAGAGGGCGAGCTGTATTGAATCGTGATCAGCGGGTTGACCTGAAGACTCTTTGATTTGGCAAAGGCGAGGCTCGAAGCTATTAGCCCAATGAGGCACAAACAAAGTTGCGAATGCACGAAGAGATTCCCCTAATAGCTGTCTATAAGACTAATATATGCAAGATTAGGATACCGATCAATTCGGCCCTCGGACTACTGTCCTATGGACCGGTATTGATCTGAATAGTGAGTTTAGTCGAATTGTTTTGGTTCACGTTGTCGCAAGTCGGGCAGTTGGTGACCGGATTGATTTTTCCCGGGTCGATGGGCGGCTCAAAGAAGGGTTGATTCACAATTGGCGGGCCTTCAATCTTAGGAATATTGCCATCGGCCCCGCCGGCAAAGTCGTTGCCCGTTAGCATGGATCCACCACCACCGCTGAGTCCTGCTCCTCCGCCAGCACCTGAAGTTGATCCACCAACTGATCCTGGAGCACGACCATTCGATCCACTACCTGACCCACTAGATCCTGCGACCCCGCCACCTTTGGTACCCGGACTGCCAGGCTTTGATCCTGACCCAGACCCATCTTTAGCGGTGGCTCCATCTTTTTTTGCGCCAGACTCAGATTTAGCGCCTTCGCCTTCTTTAGCAGCGGCTCCATCTTTTTTTGCGCCAGACTCAGATTTAGCGCCATCGCCATCTTTCTTGGCGTCGTCACTCTTCTTTTCTTTGCCATCAGCGGCAGGGGCGCGGCTATCCGAACCCGAAGCGCTAGGTGCTGTGTCGGCTTTGGTTTCTTTGTCCATTTTTGCCAATTCTTCTTTAG
>JBGSQJ010000438.1:0-3230 GCA_041738165.1 Bdellovibrionales bacterium | reverse complement strand
GGTCGTATGAGACGCGTGAGATCACGATGCAGGCTAAAGTTCTTCCAGCCGTCGATAGCTCAGGTGAGCCTCTTGAGGGTGTTTATAACGCGAAAAGTGTTCGTTTTACTCAGCCCGGAATCTGGTCGGTGCGAATCAAATGGATAAAGCCAGACGGCGCTGAAGAAACTCAAAGTTTCGATACAATCATATGTTTTGGTGGCTTCTCGTAGGTTAACAGCCCCTAGTCTTCAGACTGCATTTCTTTTTCGAGAATATCCAATGACTCAGGCGTGGCCTTTAGCCGAATTCTATTGGACGACGAAGACATCGACACCAACTGCACCACCCAATAGACCGCGACCACGGCAAATAGACTTAAGAAAATGTTCTTCAATTTTTTGGCCTCTAATCCCAGGTTAGACACCAAGCCCACGTAGAGCAGCATCAAGGTGGCGGCGACTCCTAACAAAAATATGGGCGGCACGAGCCCCGAAATGATTCCAAGAACCTGAGAAGGGATCACGGCAAATACGACATTTTGTACGAGTCGATAAAAGTCAGGAGTTTTACCAAACGCGAACTGAATCACGTAGTAGAAAATTCCCGAAAACAAGAATGTAAGAATCAGGGCCGCAAGCGGTGCCACGAGCAAGCTCGCAATCGCGCCGAGCCAGTTGCGCTCGATGAGTCCGCCGAGTATTCCGCAAGAGGCCGCGATGGCCGAATGTAGCCCGAGAAGCACGGGCCAATCGAGCACCGGAAGGCTCCGCATACTTTCTATAGGATTGCGCACGAACCGCCGCGAGAAGCTTTGAGTTTCTAGAAGTTGAATCTTGATGTGTTCCCAGCGCGCATTGATCATTTTTTACGTTTTCTAAAATTGAGCGTTCAACCTTATTGCAGCATTCCAGCTTGATCGATCGTAAGTGTCACGTTTCATTGCTGAACGATACGAAAGATCTGGCCCCACGCTGACCATCTTGGCCACCTTTCGCTCGAGACCCACAAGCAAACCCGAAGAGGGAGTGGTTGACTCAAAGCGAGTCCAGCGTCCAAATTTTCGCGCCGAAAGATCCATATAGCGATAAGACAAACCCGCTCCCATTCGAAGAATCGTTTGTCGATCGAGCGTTGGTAAAAACACAATTCGTCCCTCGAGTTCACGAAGTTCTGCAAAGAGATCATTGTCTAAACTCTCTTTCGCAAAAGAGCGAAACACGGCCTCAGCCCGAGCTTGCCGAGAAAAAAGATTGGCTCCGGCGTTGGCTTCGAATCCTTTGAGAAGTCCTGTTCCTTGAATGCCGTCTGGAGACTCAACAGTGATGTAAGATGTGGCCAAACCAATTCCGCCGTGAAGGGCCACAGCGTCCCAGTCGACCGTTTCGAGGGTAGGAGGTTTGACGTCGTCGGCTTGGTATTTAAGATCAGAAACTATGTCATCGTAGTTGGAATACGAGTCTTCATCTGCAGCCATGACCAATGTCGAGACCACTACTAAACTCAAAACCAGAGATCTTGTGACAATGACTTTCATTTTTTAAATTCCCCCTTAGTCTTTTATATTCTAGCAAGCCTCGCCCTTTTTCTTAAAGGGGGCTTAGGGTAGAATCAGACCTATGAGGCTATTTTCTCGACTGAAAGATCCATGTTTTTGTGCATTTTGCAGATCTCCTCGCAAAGTGATCGGTAAAAAACACATTGGCCCGACCAACGTCTTGGGTGCCATCATGCTTTCAACCGGCATCAGTTTTGTGCTTTGGAGTGAGCCTGATCCGCGCGCGCTCATGATTTTGACTTTGTTTTTGATGATCTGCGAATTTTTCGTGTACTGGAGATGGCGGGCCAATCTCGTTTGTCGATTTTGTGGATTCGATCCTATTGTTTACAAGAGGTCTCCGGCAGAGGCCGCCCAAATGGTTCGGCAGTTTTTTGATACGAGAGTGGGCACTCCAGAGTTTCAGATGAGCCGGTCTCCCCTGGTGGACCTTTACCGGCGAATGCAGGAGTCCGACAAGCAAAAAGAGCTACGCCGGATTCTGTTAGAAAAGAAGAAGTTTCGTCAAGAATCCCGATCTCTCATTGAGCGCCCCAGCGACTCCATGATAGACCCTCCTCAAGCATGAGAGTCTTAGTCATAGTTCCGACGTACAATGAATGTGAAAATATTCTGCCATTGGTGGAGGCCATTCACCAATGCGCACCGATTGCGGAAATTTTGGTTGTCGATGATAACTCCCCAGATGGCACCGGAACTCTCGTTCGTGAGCGTCAAGCGCAAGATTCGAAATTGCACCTTCTGGCGCGCGCCGGAAAGCAGGGTTTGGGCAAAGCCTATTTGGCAGGATTCGCTTGGGGGCTCGAGTACGGCTTTGACGTCATTGTTGAAATGGATGCAGATTTTTCGCACCGAGCGGTGGATTTGGCGAAGCTGGTGGCCGAAAGTGACGGCTGGGACTTCATCATCGGATCGCGTTGGGTAAAAGGTGGACAGACTGTGAACTGGGGATTGGGGCGAAAAGTCATTAGCCTTGGTGGGTCATTTTACGCTCGTACAATTTTAGGGTATCCAATAAGGGATTGGACTGGAGGTTTTAATCTCTGGAAAGCTCATACGCTGCGGCATATAGGGTTGGATTCTATTCGGTCTGAGGGCTATAGTTTTCAAATTGAATTGAAGTATCGGGCATCAAAATTAGGCTTTAAGGGGAAAGAAGTACCCATTGTATTTGAAGATCGACGCGTTGGACAAAGTAAAATGTCATCTCGCATTGTACTCGAAGCTCTTTATCGGGTTTGGGGTTTGCGCCGCGCTTCTTTGCCCCAAAAATCTTGAAGCCAAAACTCGCACAAAAAAAAGGAGTTCAAATCGCTGGGTGACGGCCCAAGTGGTGGTGGACGGTGCGGCAGTTTATCAAAAACCTGATTTTGATTCTCCGGTGCAAGATTATCTGCAGTACAAAACACGCGTGCGAGTTTCTTCAAAATCCCGCGCTGGTGTCGGCGGCTTAGGGCTGTTTCATCGCATTCGCTACGGCAAGAAGTACGGCTATGTCACAGACACCGATATTCGAATGTCGAAGAGTGTGCGTGAAGCGGTATCAGAGCCGGCGCTCAAAAAGAAGGCATCGAAAGCCTGGGACGCCGACGCCGAAGATGAGGCGCGCGACCGTGATTTTGCCCCTGTTTATTTTCGTAAGTACATTGGCGGTGCGATCGCAACGGTCAACTTCACTGAAAAGTTCTCTGGC
>JBGSQJ010000431.1:0-13138 GCA_041738165.1 Bdellovibrionales bacterium | reverse complement strand
GGGCAGAGCCCAATCTTGCCTTTGCTTTGACTGAATCTGGAGAAATCTATCGAGTAGATCCGAAGTCTGGCCAATTTGTGCTTGGGCCAACAGGTACAAATGCGGTGTGGGATATTCAACCCATTCCCACCGACGCCTTCCGATATTGGGCGGCCTTTGAAGACGGTTATCTTCGAAAGATCGAGGTTAATGATTATCAAATTCACGAGGTTCAAGCGCGAAACCTGGGATTGGGTATGATTCGCCGGGTATTGCCAGCGCCAGACGGTGGCACTTGGGTTCTCACGACCGGAGGTCACGTGATGCGGCTAAATTCAAACCTAGAAGTGATTTGGCAGCATGAAACAAAACCATTGCTCCGCGACTTTTGTATTCAGAGCGACAAGCTTCTGTATTGCTCCGAAACTGGGGAACTCACCTGCCTAGATGCCATCTCGGGCAAAAAAATTTGGCAGCAGAACTTTCATCGCCCCCTTTGGGCAGTCACCATAGACCCACAGTGCTTACGCTATTTCGCCTCTTCTCGTCTGTGCGACCTAGGCGATCAAGGGTGTGAGTCTTCGGGAAAGCCAACATGGGTTGTCGTGGGTGATATGTTCGAGGGCGAGACGCTTAGTCAATCTCCCGTGTATGGCAACATTAAGAAAATGAAGTGGACTAAAGATGGCCAAATCTTAATAAATGGAAATGGACAAGTTGCCACGTCTTTGGTTCGGCCCGAGGACTTCTCGGTTGCGAAATGTTGGAGCGAATGGCAACTCAACACCTGCGAAGCCAGCTTGATCTTTGGAGATCGACTTTTTACCACCACCTATGGCTACCAATTGAACACTTTTAATTTATCAGGCGAGATTTTAGAGTCTGCATTCCCTTTTGAGGATTATGCCACGTCATTGGTATGTGCCGGCGAAGATTTCATTTTAGCCGGAGGACGTGGGGCATTTTTAAGTTTATTTCAGGTCAACGACGGCTTACCTAAACTGGTCACCGAGAAGAGGTTCAAGTGACGGGCCATAGCAAAATATTTCACACGGCTTGGCCCTACACGCTCTCTATGGCAACAGGATTTATCGTGCAAGCCGTAGACAGCACGATGGTCGCCCCGATGGGAACCTCGCCGTTAGCGGCTCTTGGCGTGGCGGCCGTGTCGTGTTTCATACCGGTATCAATCACCATGGGCTTGATCACAGTGGTCCAAAAACGCGTGGCTTCGACCGAGAGTACCGAGGTACGCAATAGGGCGCTTAGTGGCAACATACTACTGGGAGCTATGTTGGCGATTCCACTCGCCATGATATATTTTTTGTTCGCCAAGAAAATTGCGAGTATTTACTGCTCTGGAGAAACGGCCCAGCTTGCGACCTCCTATATAAAAGTGTTTTGCCCCTCATTTGTTTTCTCCTCAATGAATCAGGCTCTCAATGGGTATTGGATTGGGTTATTCAAAAGCAAAACTCGACTTTCAATCACGCTGGCCATTACGGCCGTCAACGTATTGGGGAATCTGCTTCTTAGCCCGATCTTTGGCTTACGTGGTGTTGCAATGGCGTCGGCTATAGCCATTGCGTTTGGTTTCGCTTTGAATTTGTATTTAACGAGAAGACTTGAGGGATACAGATGGCTCAAACCGCGGCTGAATGAAATGCACGAAGATCTCGGAATTGTGTTTGGTGTTACCCTTCACCAAGTTTCGCTCGCGCTCACCCTAAACGCAGCCGAGGCAATTGTAGGTCTAATTGGAGTCGACGCGTTGGCAATTGCCAATGTGGTGGGCACGCTCTCATTGCCCGCTCTGTACTTGGGTATCGGTTACGGAGTGGCTACAGGTTCGTTTTTGATAAAGACATTGAACGAAAATGACTATCTGGAGGCTCGCCGTGTGGGGGCCATGGCACTCACTCAAGTGGCATTGATCAGCCTAGCTCTAGGTGCCTTAGTCTTGATTTTTTCTTCGCCCATTCGTCACTGGTTTTTCAAAGAACAAGAGGTCTTCGCGATGGCCGAGATGCCATTGAGAATGTTGGCCTTGCTGTTTTTGATTGATGGAGTTGGTTGCGTTCTTCAAAGATTCCACTTTGTAAGTGATGGAATCAAAAAAAGCTTTATGGTCATGACGGTTGTTCAGTGGGGTTTATTTATTCCAGGAGCCTACGCAGCGGTCAAATGGGGTGGAATAGGCTACCCCGAGTACTTAGCCTTGCATCTAGCCCAAAGGGCATTGATAGGAATTGTTCTGTACCTAGTTTGGGTGGTGCGGGCTCCGCTTCCGAAGAAAAATATTTTGGAATGTCGAGCGTAGGTTATTTAATCGGGAATTGTGATGCGCTCACCAATCAAAGTGCGATGATTGGGCCGAAACCCGTTGGCATTCGCTAACTGTCTTAGAGAAACTCCGTAGCGCTGAGAAAGGTCCGTCAAGGTTTCGCCACGCCGAACGCGGTGATGGCGGCCATTGGAACGCCCCCGAGCCGCGATTGATCTTCTTGATTGAGCCGTCCGTCTATAGCGGTTTCTCGTTTGATTTCTATAGGCGCCGCGATCGTCGTTGGTGTCGGGTCGAACTTTCAACTTTTGACCTTTATAGATCTTACTGCGAGAGCTCAAATTGTTCAGGCGAACCAAATCGCGAATACTCACGCCGTATCTTCTTGCAATAACCGAAAGATTTTCGCCACGCCGCACCTGATGATATTGAGCCGCCTGCCGGCCTGAACTTTGTGTGCCTCTACTGACTGAGGATTTTGTCGCTGATGTGTTTGCAAAGCGAACTCCATCACCGCCTTGATCTGGCACTTTGAGCCGTCGCCCAGCGCGAATCATCGTGCGATTCGAAAGTCCATTCATTCTACGAAGGTTTGAAACTGTGGTTCGATGGCGGCGAGCAATAGTCGAAAGATTGTCACCATGCCGAATTCGATAGTAGAAATACTCGTTACTTACAATCTTAGGCTGAGTAGAAACGCTCATCGAGAGAGCCGCCATCGCGTCGGACCCGCGCCCAACGGGAATTCGTACAATCGTCTCGTTGCCGCGAGATAGCGGAACGAAGTCGGTTCGAAACTTCGGGTTCAGAAGCTGCATCTCTTCAACGTCAACGTTCAAGTTGTTAGCAAGTTTGGTCAGGCTTATGGGACTCACCAAGGCGACCGTGTCATAAGAAAGAGGGTCTTGATATTCAAGTTTCTCGAATCCAAATCGCGCTGGATCTTTAGCTATCATCGCGGCGGCTATAAATTTAGGAACGTAGTTTTTGGTCTCAGCCGGAAAAGTCCTTCGTTTCTTAATTAGTGTCCAAAAATCTTTAGTGTAATGCCGTCTAACTGCCCGTTTGATTCGGCCTTCACCGTAATTGTAGGCCGCCATAGATAAGTGCCATGAGCCGAACATCCCATAGAGTTCTTTAAAGTATTGAGCCGCCGCTCTGGTGGCAAGAACGGGATCTCGCCTCTCATCGATAAATGCGTCAACTTGCAGTCCATAGCGTTTGCCCGTTGCTCTAATAAATTGCCAATAGCCAACAGCATTCGCGCGAGAATGGGCGCGTGGACTAAACCCGGATTCAATCAAGGCGATGTACACGAGTTCTTCGGGCAAACCGTTTTCGCGCAAAACGTTTTTCATCATCGGCAAGTACCGAGTCGATCGGGTTAAATACACATCCATGTATTTTCGTCCACGACCTTGAAAGTAGCGTATCCATTTTTCAACGTGAGGATTGTAATCGAGCGCCACTTCTCCAAATTGACTCTGATAGGGCTGCTCAATTCGCCGCTCCACATCCTCAGATGAAACCTCATTCTCTTGGATCTGAGCGTAGACGGGTTCACCGTTTACATCTGTTTTCACCTGAGCTTTATGAGCACAAGATGAGAGTAAAAAGGCCAACAAAAAGACAACAAGAGGCGTGAAGGCTTTATTCATGCGGTTTGAAACTCCCATTTAAATATTAGGTTACCGTGCTCGAGAGCTGGCGTCCACCCAGATAGGGTCTGAAAATTTGACCTTCGTCGTGTAAATCCACTGATAAATCATCCAATTTCTTAAAATAGCCTTCACATAAAAGCTGGTTTCTTCCCACGGCAGCTCATCGATCCAGACCTCGACGTCAGGTGACGAAGATTTTTGCTCCTCGACCTTTCCTAAATCAGATCTAGAATTGAGCCAGCGGCGCATTCTACCAGGCCCCGCGTTGTAGGCCGCCAGGGCCAGAGGCAAACTACCGCTAAATGAGCGCACCAAACGACCCATATATGTGGACCCAAGCCGAATGTTGATTTGAGGATCCATAAGTGACTCTGGCACCGTGAAATTCTTGATCTTCAAGTCGCGCGCAATCTCAGACGCTGTGGGACCAAGCAGTTGCATAGCGCCAATAGCGTTAGAGGAGCTCATAACTTCTGGGCGAAATGAGCTCTCTTGCCGAATGATGGAACGAATCCAATCGGGGTGAAACCCGCTGCGTTTGGCTTCACGCAGAATGTATTTGGTGAATTCTTTAGGATAGAGCAATCGAAGCACGGCATCAGTCAACAGATTCACATCCTGCTCAATGGCATCACCCACAATCATGAACGTCTGATCGTAGCGAAAAGACTCGGCCCATAGGCTCCCCCAGAGCACCTTGTCGAGTCCGCCACTGGGCACGCTCATGAGATCGAGCTCACCTTGGGCTTCATCCCACCACCCTGCTTTTAGCAACACTTGCAAACGTTCCCATGCTAATCGATCCGAGTCGAGCAGCCGAAGCTCACCCTTAATAGGCAACTTTTGTTTTGTAATCAAAGGTGTCTCGGAACTCAGCTCGAATCGGGCTCTCAACCCATAATAGGTAAGCGGATACTTTTGAATCAATAGGTCAGTGGTCGTTTTTGCGTCTAGCTCTAGTTTTTGCTTGGCTCGCCACTGCCAATACAAGCCTCGGTATTCAAAATCTTCGGATTGAGGAAGTGCCAACAAACGTTCAAAAAACCCAGAGGCTGCCGAATATTTAGCCAATCGATATTCGATCAAGCCAAGCCTGAAAGTAGCCTCAGCCGCAGCTCGAGTTCCACCGTGCTCCTTCGTGACCTTCTCTAGGTGGCGGCGGGCATCGGCGAACTCTCCACTGGCGATAGCCGCTTTTCCAGCTAGCAAAAGGGCTTCGGTCGAATCTGGATGGCCCGCATACTTGGCATAGGATTTTTCGGCTAGATCTAAGGCATCTAAGTAATTGCCTTTTACGTAAGCATTGAGGGCCCAGCGGTAAAGCCGGGCCGGATCAACTTTGCCCATAACTTTGACGAGCGACTCCCGCACATGCCGAAACTTTTCTTCTTTGCGTGCCGAAAGACTCAAATAAATATCCAAGATCAAATCGGCGGCGGCTGCAGATCTCGCACTACCCGGAAAGGATTGAAGCAGATCCACACCATCTTCAATCGCCGACACGTAATCTTGCGTCTGATAAGAACGCTGCATGCGATCGTAAATCTTCTTTTCTTCTTCGGTGGCACCAAGCTCGGGGTTGGCGACCCGATTCCCGTCTAGAACTTCAGGGTTTTCATTTTTGGACTTCGCCAGCAGAGTTTGCCGAAGCGAATTCAACTTGGCCCTTAGGTCTTGCGCCTCTTGCTCATTCAGACTTTGCACAAAGAATTCTTGCGCACCCAAAAGATTTTGCTCTATGAAAGCCAACTCTCCAGCCCATCGATAAACTTGAGCGCGCTGAGCCGAGGTCAGCCAATCTTTGATGGTTTGAAGCTTATCTATGTTTTGCCATGAAAGTTTACGGTTGGATTTCAAAATCAACTCGGTTTGAGCAAGGAGCGCTCCTACATAAGATTTCTTAAGTGCCTTTGCCCACGGGCCAAAGAGCATCCAGGTGGGCTGGGCCTCTACCCGAGCGATCATCGTGCTCAGAGTTTTAATTGAAACCGAGCCGTTTTTTGATTTGAACTGCGCGCAGTCGAGCTGCGCCAAAGCGATCCAAGGGCGAATGCCTTTGCCCTTGGGGTAGGCCTTGCTCAAATGGTTCAAGCAACTTGCACCATCACCGGCGAGTTGCGCCCGTTTGGCGTTCATAAGATTCAAATTCAATGCGTCGATCTTACCGCCTTGAATTCCATCATAGCGCCATCTCGGCCAATCAAAATTTCCAGACAGCTGCCAACTGATCGGAGCGCCCCAAGCGTTCTGAACATTTAGTGAAATCATTAGGCCCCAAAAAAACGACCCGGCCAAAAAAAATCGCATGAACTACCCTTCTGACATTTCGATGGCTCGGCTCATCACTTTATTGAAATCCAGCACGAGTTTATCCAAAGCCGATTTGGACTTTTGATCTTGGAGCATTTCTTCGGGAGCAAAACTCAAACGCTCGCAGCGAACTAGCAAGTCGCGAATCGTACTCCCGAGTTCGTTTCGCACGCTCGGGGGGGCCAACTCGAGGAGTCTTTCAATATCAACGCTCGCCCCCCTTTGCATCGCCACCCGGCCAAGAACGATATGGGCCGTATTGGTGAGCTCTACTCCCACTTTTCGCCATTCGCCAGCGTCGACTAAGAGCCGAATCGGTTTAAGCCGCCGAGTGAGGAGAAGTTTCAAGTCGACCTTGCGCGGGGGCTGGCGCAGTTTCACCCAAGCTTCACGTCCTAAAAAAGCCACCATTAGTAAAAGCGCAAAAAGAGTGGCTGGCAGCCGAAACTTTTTAAGCGGCGAAGCCGAACTCATCCCGGTGGCGAGTGGTGGAAGCTTTGGTTTGGCTTCGGCTTTGTCTTGTTGACTTGACGGCGCATTGCCCGTGTTACTTTCAGCGGGCGAAGCGATTGCCGTTCCCGTGACCGACACTTTGAGCGCCTGTGATGAGATCGTAGTAAAAGATTTGGAAGACGGATTAAAAACGGAGACCGCAACCGGCTCAAGGTCAAAAACTCCAGGCTGCCGCGGAATCATCAAAACCTCAAAGTCTTTAAAGCTCGTCCCATCTTTCAAAAACTCGGCCGTGGATTTTTGATCGTAGAGTTCAAACGATGGGGGCAACTCGAGCTTTGGCAATTCAATGAGTTTCGCGTTGCCTCGCCCTTCAAAACGAACTCGCATCGTGATGGGCTGATTCACCACACCTGTTTGCGGTTCAAACTTAGCGGAAACCTTAAATTCCCCGACAGCCCCGGTGAAATTCGCTGGACGCTCTTGAACTGGAATCTCTTTGACCTCTATCGCGATGGGCTTGCTAACTTTGGTATATTGATAGGGCCGCCCAAAACCAAACGATGAGGCTGTCAGAACCGTACACTTGGCTTTGTAAGAATCAATTGTCGTTTTGCCCGCCTTAATCGGAAAAAGGGCATACGAAACCAAAAGTGCACGATGGTAGGGGATGCCGTTAAGAACCACCTCTTCAAAATTCAAGCGAGTGGCCATTTCGAGGTCTTCTTTCCAAAATCCTTTTAAAGTTGGATATTTTAAAGTGTCGATGTCGCGAATTTGCCCGCGCGTATAAAGATAAAAGTTGGCCGTGATTTGCTCACCCACGAAGACTTCATTCTTATCGGCTTGGGCGACTATCATAAATGCTTCTTTTGGATTGACCTCAGCACCTGGATTCAGCTGTTGTCGGCCTTGACCAAAATGCCTTTGCATCATTTGATTGAAGACGTCTTCCATTTCGTCCATCTGCTCAAAAGGATCGGCTTGAGGTTGCCCTTGGCGCGACCTGGGCTTCGCACCCGCTACGACTTCGATCTCAATAGGTTCGGTTAAGAGCTTTTGACCACCCACTTCAACTTCAACCTGCGGAATGGTGATCTTACCCGCCTGATTGAGCACCAACATGAAATTAAAACTTCGCGAGCTTTGAGTTAAAAACTGACCATTGGTGAATGTGCTGCGCGTTTCAACACCCGAGGACGTGTTGATCACCTCAACGCCTGAAATTTTTGGAAACCTGGGTTCGCTAATTTGCCCTGAATTTTGCGAGTCGACAGTCACGCGAAAGTTGATCACGTCGCCAACTGCGACTTGGTTTCGATCCACACTCGCTACCACAGACGCCGAATCGTCGGCAAAGGCTCCGCTAAAACTCACAAGCATAGCTACGAATGAAAACAAAACTCTCATCTACCAATCTTTCGTCTTAGCTGAATCTTTAGCGCCTTTTTCGTACTCATTGGCCCGAATGCTTTGCTCCTGATTCTTAATTTCGTCCAGTATTCGCTTCACGTCCTGAGGCGTCAAGTCTTGGCTTTCAAATGGCTTAGGTTTTGGTTTTTGACCGGAATCCTTTTTCTTTTGATCCTCTTGTTGGTCGCTCTGTTGCTTTTTATTTTGATCTTGATTGGATTTATTTTGCTGTTGGTCCCCTTTGCCTTCACCTTGGCCGCCCGATAGCAAAAGTTCAATGTTCGTTTTCACCTCTACCGAATCGGGCTTTATCTTTAGCGCGTTCTGATAGGCGAGCAGAGCCTCATCGATCTTTTTCTGTTTGCCGAGTACATTGCCAAGATTGAAAAGTGCATTGAACTTCAGCTCGGACTCATTGACCCGGGGCACGAGTGAGCGGTAAACCTTCTCAGATTTTTCGAACTCTTCGTTGAGCTCAAAAACATATCCAAGATTCATCTGCAACTGCACGTTGAGTGGCGCGTGATTGAGAGCTTTGAGTAACTCTTGGTAGGCCAGGTAGTAAGATTTTTTCTCGATGCCATGTAGAGCTTCTCGATTGTGGAGATAGCTTTCAAAAGGCACCGCCCACGCCGAAGAACTAAACATCAAGAGGCAAAGTGACAAATACCTAATCACCTGCA
This sequence comes from Bdellovibrionales bacterium, assembly GCA_041738165.1. GTDB lineage: Bacteria > Bdellovibrionota > Bdellovibrionia > Bdellovibrionales > UBA1609 > JALHOQ01. The sequence goes on along the minus strand of JBGSQJ010000431.1, from coordinate 4,355 downwards.
ACCTCAAATCTTCCGCGCCACAAGCGGCCTTCACGGCGGCGCTCACCGAGCAACAAATCCAAAAATGCAAAAAACAGTCCCACCGCCAAGAACCACTGGTAAAGCTCATTGTAGTGAGCGACGTCCATCGACTCAAATTGCTTTCTCTCAAGGTTTGAGAGTTGATTTTTCAAATTGCGAACGGCGTCGCCGCCTAAAGTGACATGCTGATACTGACCCCCGCCGGCTTCAGCTAACTCTTTAAGAGCTTCACCAGTGCTTTTGCTGATGACCACTTCGCCGCTTCGATTTTTCTTGTAGCCTACAAGATTGCCCCGTTTGTCGCGAAGGGGAATCTTTCCCCCCTGAGCCGTGCCAATTCCTAGAGTGTAAATCTTTGCACCACGGGTAGAAATCTCTTTGGCCGTCTCTAGACCGCCTTTTTCATTTTCTTCGCCATCTGAAACCACCACGATCACTCGTGTGATAGAAGAGTCTTCATTGGCCTCGGCGCCCCCCCGATACAAAGCTTGAGAAGCTTCGGTCAGCGCCTTTTTAAAGTCTGTCCCCTGCGTAGAAACAGATTCGACGCTTAGCGATTCGAGAAACATTTTGAGTCCATTTTTGTCTGAGGTGAGCGGCGAAAGCAGAACTGCTGATCCCGCGAACGCCACAAGCCCCACACGATCGCCTCCGAGATCATCTACAAAACGGCCAAGTTCGCGCTTTGCCAATTCTAAGCGAGAGGGCCGAACATCTTCGGCCATCATGCTGTTTGACACATCCACTACAAACATGATTTCAAGGCCTTCACTCTTGGCCTTTTGTTTACCCTCGCCTGATTGAGGGCGAGCCAGTGCCAACACAAAAAAGACAGCCGCGAGCAGCTGAACAGCCAGTTTGGCTCGGCTTCTTCCCCTCGACTGCGACTGACTCACAAACTGAAGCTGCCTAGCATCGAAAACCTGCGCGAAGCGTTTTCGCCTCGCCTTTCCGACATACCAATACAAAAAGATCAACACAGGGATCAGATACAAAAAATTCAATGCGCTAGGGTCTGCAAATCTAAAAGTCAATTCACATCCCCCTTCTAAATACCGTGAGGACTAAGAAGATGGCCGACAGATAGACCCAAGTCCCCCACCAAAGATAAGTTTCAAAGAGCTCAGCGTACTGAGTGAATTTTGAAACTTCGATGTCTGAACGCTCAAGGCGGTTGATCTCTTTGAACACACCCTCTAACGCTCCCCCAGTGGTCGCGCGCCAGAACCGCCCCCCAGTTTCTTTGGCCATTTGCGAAAGCAAGCTTTCATTCACCTTGGAGTGAATGGGCCGATAGCGCTTCACTTTTCGACCAAAGACATCTTCGATCACGACAGGAAGTTGGGCATCGCCGTCACGGCCCATTCCGATCGAGTAAATTTTAATCTTATAACCTTTGGCGATATCAAGCGCGGTTTCGGGATCAATCGTGCCTGAATTAGATTCTCCGTCGGTCATCAGAATAATCACTTGGCTTTTGGCCGTTGAGTCTTTGATGCGAGCCACACCGTTGGCAAGAGCCACACCAATCGCCGTTCCCATTTTAATATTTCTCGCGGGCTGAAGATCGGCCACATTCTGTAAAAGCAAGGGATAATCTAGGGTCAAAGGCACGCGCGTGTAGCTCTCGCCAGCAAAAGCCACAAGTCCAATGCGATCGCTCACGCGGCCCCGAATAAAATTCGACACCACGAGCTTAGCAGCCTCAAGTCGATTTTCTGGTTTCATATCTTCAATCAACATCGAGTCCGAAATATCAAAGACAATCACAATGTCGATTCCTTCAACATTTCGTTTGATCTTCGTATCAGGCTTTTGCGGCCGCGCGAGGGCGACAATGACCAACACCAAGCCCAAAATCTTCAAAACGGCCGGAAGCTGCACGAGCTGCGCTCGCAGGCCGCGGTGAACCTGGTTCAAATTCGCTAATGTCGAAAAGCGAATTGAACCTCGACGCGATTTTCTGAGCCACCACATCCAATAGGTCAACCCCACAAGCGGCAACAAAAGCAAAAAGGCCCAGGTGCTATGCCAGGTCATCTTTTGACCCCTTTTGCATTCTGATCCACGTGCTCTATAGTCTCAAAACAGATGCGGTAGAGCTGTTCTATGTCTTTGCGCTCGACCTGAGGCCGTGCGATCAATTGCTTCAATTCTCGCAAACTCGTACTCAGCTTTTCAGAGCTCACATCAAAAAGCCTTCGATCTTGCTTTTTGAGATCGGCTAAGATCAAGCGATCGGCCCACTTGAGAGCCGGAATCTCAAACTTTCTTACAAAATAGAGTCTAAATTCTTTGTTGAGCATTTGCGCCGCAGCCGATAAATCACTTGGCGATTTCGCATTGTCCATAGTCCGCTTAACGGCCCGAGCATCTCTAAAAAATTGATGTAGAGGTGAAAGCGCCGTGCGATGAAGCCGCAGTTCTTCACGCAAGGCTCGGCGCTGACTCCACTTTCGAAAACTTCGAACAGATAAAACCACAATGAGAAGCGCCACAACACCAAAGGCTGCCAGTATCCAAGTCGGAAACGGGAGTGTGTAGGGACCAAATGACTCAAATGGCTTTGGGGGCTCGGCGCCCGATTTGAGAACTGATTGAACCTTAAAAGAAGGTTTGGAGACCTCAAAGCCCGCGTCGCCCTTTAGAATTCGAAAGTATTCGAGGTTGTGATCGCCCGCCCGATAAGACGTCACGGTGAATTCGGCCGAATTCTCATTTAACACCGGAGAGCCTAAGATATTGAGAGTGTATTGAAGTTCAGGGCTTGGCCACTCCACTCGAAGAGGCCCCGCGTTCGACCAATTGACCGGGATATCTCCATGACACTTAAGCTGAAACTCAGTTCCAACCGTTAGCGACTCTGCACCGACAAATTCGCAACCCCATATAGGAACCGCGCTCATTTTTGACCCCGAGTTTGAAAGAACTTTCTCAAGGGAGCCACTAAATCTTCACGGCTGTTGACCAGAACCGTGTCAACCCTGGCTCTTCGAAGTTCAAATTCGCGGCGCTCGAGACTCTTTTGGTACATGGCCGCGTACTCTTTTTGAACCACCGGTGAAGATGTATCAATGGTGCAAAATTCACCCGTTTCAGGATCTTCAAAATCGACGAGCCCCACCTTTGGAAGCTCACGCTCTGCCGAATCTTCAACGACCACAGCCACCACATCATGTTTTCGAGCCAATCGTCTTAAGGGACTCTCAAAATCTTTGGCGATGAAATCGGATATCACAAAAATGTGCGCTTTCTTTTTGACCATGGCGGCCAGTTGGGTGAGCGCCAACTCGAGGTTTGTGCCTTTCGATTGCGGTTTGTGATAATAGAGATCTCGCAATATCCGCATCACCTGCGGCCTGCCTTTTTTGAGCGGCACAAAAAGCTCGACTTGGTCTGAAAAGAGCATCAATCCCACCGAGTCTTTATTGCCGACAGCTGCAAAACTAAGCAGCGCAGCCAAATGGGCCGCGACTTCGCCTTTAAAATACTTCTGGCTCCCGAAATCTTGAGAGCCACTGATGTCGACTGCCATTATGACGGTCATCTCGCGTTCTTCGTCGTGCTTTTTTATGTAGACTTTGCCGGTACGGGCCGTCAAAGGCCACGCGATTGTGCGCACATCATCGCCGGCAACGTATTCACGAAATTCTGAAAACGTCATTCCCTGACCTTTGAACGCCGAGTGATACTCGCCAATAAAGAGGTTGTTCACCTTGCGACGGGTGGCAAGCTCAAGGAGCTTAATTTTTTTGACTAGTTCAGCTGGTAAACTCACCGACTAGGGAACCTCGACATGGCTCAAAATTTCTTTGATCACCAAATCCGACGTCATGTTTTCGGCTTCCGCCTCATAGGTTAAAATCAATCGATGGCGAAGCACGTGATAGGCAATGCTCTTGACATCATCCGCGGTGACGTAGCCCCGGCCCCGCAAAAACGCATGGGCCTTGGCTGCTCTCGTTAGACTGATTGTGGCTCTTGGCGAAGCTCCCACTTGAATAAGCGGAACAAGCTGACTTAAGCCATGCTCCTTGGGCTCTCTCGTCGACATAATAAGTTCGACGATGTAGCCCTTGAGTTTGTCGTCCACATAAATTTTGTCGGCAATGGCTTTGACCCTGAGTAGTTCTTCTTTGCTCAGCACGGTTCGAACTTCGGGCAACTCGTCGGTGGACATTCGATTGAGAATTTCAAGCTCGTCGGCTCGTTTAGGGTACGTCACGACGATCTTGAACATAAAACGATCCAGCTGCGCTTCTGGAAGCGGATACGTGCCCTCTTGTTCAAGTGTGTTTTGCGTGGCCAAAACCAAGAACGGCTTTTCAAGCTTG
>JBGSQJ010000429.1:0-5638 GCA_041738165.1 Bdellovibrionales bacterium | reverse complement strand
CATCTTCCCACTCCTTTAGTTGAGTTTTACGCAGGAAGACTCACACTTCAAGTGGTACTAAATCCGGGTCTCAGGTCGGGTGGGCTCCTATCCGGCTCAAATTATTTCCCTTGTCTGACGTGCCCGTGATCGCGGAGCAAAGTCATCAACTTTTCAATCGAACTTTCTTTCGATGAAACTGGATAGAACTTTACCTGCTTGAATGTATCTTTAAATCTAGTTTGAAATTCCGAATCACAGGTCGATTCATGCTGTAGTACATGCCACTTTGCCTTCGAACTATGACCACACTCTGTGAGCATGAATTTCGCGGTGAGATCCGTTACCGGCAGCGAATAGCCCACAACATAAATATCGCTTGCACGAAAAAAAGCACGATACGCCGAATTCCATAAATGTCTAAGAAGAGGATGCTGCATGTACGGATCCTTATCCAGAAGCGGGGGCACGAGCAGCTCAATCAGATCCTCTTGGTTACTAGCCGTCAAAGCTGTTCCGGGATGCTTGACTGGAAAAAGCGGATCAAAATAAATAGTTTCACTCGCGAAGCTTCTGTTGCCCGAATAAAACCAGTTTGTGGATCCATGCAGTTTTATTAAGTTAAAAAACTTACCCGGATGTGCCTTCCAATATGGAGAAAAGCGGTTTGCAAGGTTGGCGATTGGGCCTTCGTAAATCTCGGCTGGGCCAAGATGGTTTTGATCGTTACTCAATGCTTGAACTGCAAATTGCTCAATAAGTGTGTCGTAGTTAAAGGTAACCACATTCGATAAATTGTTTTGCCAGAATCTGACCAGATCTTCCATTTGATCAGAGGCGGGTTGCTTTAAGGGTCTTTCCTTTTGACGCTCCTTAATAACTTCCGTAACAGCTTTAGAGATTTCCTCGTAGAAACCATTTCGAATGGCACTGTAAGACCTAGCGAGCCAAGGATTATCTCCACGATACATTGTCAGAAGACGCTCAACATCATCAAGGATTGGCTCAGGCAAAGCTTTTAAATGGGTCATCAATGACGGAAATGGATGTAGATCCGATGCAGCGTTATCACTAATATATTTGATCGTCTCTTTTGAAAGCCCCCGCAGCACTGGAATTGAGGACAGGTCGAAAGAAAATCCGGATCCAAGAAGAAATGCGATTGGTTTTGCATTGGTCATTGAAATGCTCCTACCTTCTAGTCCTTCTGTCAAATAAGGGTCCTTGTGTACGGCGATAGTCGTTAGGGCACGGACTCCCAAGCTCCACCCTAACGACTAAACCGCATTTTCTCTAGTGGTTTCCGTTCGGATCGGCCAAGCGAGAGTAGCGACTAGTTACCTCTTCCGCGTACCTAGTAGCAACATTGTTTCCCCGCTTATTGATTTCACGAAGCAGCTCTCTCAAATTTAGAAAGGCTCGCAACTTAATTTCAACAGGCGCTCCAGTAACTCTGAATGTCTCACGCTTATCTTCGAGGATTCTAACGTAGGCATCTAGTCCTCCTCGGCCCTCAACAAAGCCTACGTCGTAGATCACTTCCCCCTTCGTATAGAAGAAGGCGAAACCCTTAGCGCATTTATCAAATGAGACTTCCTCATGCATGCCTCTCTTGGTGGGCCAAACGGTCGTGAACTTAAAGCTGTTCCAAACCTTCTCGTCTACTTTGGTAGCCGCGAGCATTGCTGGGTGTGGCGGCAAGAAGTGCATGATGATCTGGCCAACAGATATGTGCACGAAGCGGTCATTTAATTGTTTTTCCTGGTCCTTAATGTGACGGTCGATTTCTGTAATCATTGCTTGATTCATAGAGATTGTCTCTACCAGCTTTGATTGAGCAGAAATCTCCGACTGAATGTCAGACGAATTCATTTCTTTCTCCCTGATTTAGTTTTTAAAAGTCTCTAGTTTTTGCCAAGCAAATGGCTTCTTTGGTCCAACCAAATGGATTACTGTGGACGATATTTTGCGTCTTCCCCGATGTCAACACCAAGAATCTTCTCCAGTTAAGGCCTATTCAATTTCTCAGTAGGGAATTGAAGCTCTTGTCTAAGTTATTGATTTTTCTTGGGCCGAATTTAATCTGAAGTCGGACTTGCCCCAAAAATTGCCCCACTCTAAGCGAGGATGGGCCCGGATTTCTTTGGACGTTAAATGATGATTTTCCCCTCTGGCTGAGAGAGCTTTAGATTCGTTCGTGAAACTTAGTGGATTGTGTTGGGTTTGGACTCTACCATCGATGAGTGGCGGCGGCTCATCCATGAGCCTTGCCCTTCGGGTTCGCTCGCTTAGAGCGAGTCTCACGCAAAAATAGCATCCTGACTATTTTAGTGAACCCGGGCTCGAGAATAGTTCAAAGTCCCTCCTCCGCTACCAAAATTTAAATACATAAAAACAAAAGAAAGAGCACCCTCGTCTAAACCGAGTTCGGCTTGGCGTGAGCTTTTTAAAGCGAATGCCAAACGCATGTTCGAGCGTTTAGACGAGGGTGCTCTTTCTTTTGTTCGATCTGGATTTTTTTAAATTTTGGTAGCGGAGGAGGGACTTGAACCCCCGACCCACGGATTATGATTCCGTTGCTCTAACCAGCTGAGCTACCCCGCCACACATGAGACAAGCGGCGTCAAAGTAACCTCATCCAGCAATTTGTGTCAACATCTTGACCTTGGTCGTGTCGATGACGTGAAATTGGATTTTGGCCAATGAGGGCCTTATTCGAGGGGGAATTATGGATCGATCTACCGCCAGCGCTTGCCGCATTCTTAGGCACGCTGTTTTAGCAAGCACTTGGGCTCTATTGGCCCTATCACAAGCCACCTTCGCCGATCAGATGCTTACGATCGTCGATCAATTGAACCAGCCCGTCACCGGCGCCACGATTCTGATCGGGTTCGAAGACGGCAATCCGTTCCCAGGCAATCGAATGACGACTGATGCAAGTGGTCAAGCGCCTGTACCTTCGGATTGGAAGGCCGCTTTGCCCCTGACCGTGGTCGCACCCGGCTACGTGACTTCAACTGTTCCGCTGGCCGTGCCTGGCGCGCAAATATTAGAGCTGAGCCCTCAAGAGTCCAATCAAGAGATTGAGATCGCGGGCGAAGCGATAGATTTTGGTCGCCTCAGACAAGATGGCAAAGTGGACTTCGCACTCGTGATGCCTTCACTAAGGCCTGATGCCCTACTCAGCTTTGATCTTTCAACCGTGATGAGCCCAAAGGTCGACGTCATCACAGTGGTGGGCCGCGAAATTGAAATCCCGTCGAACATCGCTCTTCCTGATCAAACTGAGACTTATATATTCCCCATTAACTTCAACAAGCCTCAGTACCGCACCTATGTGCGCGAACCCGGTCAGTACCGAGTCACCGCGACGCGTGGGCAGTTCCCTCTACAGCGTGTGGTCAATGATATCCGCGCTGGTAAATCGATGTTTGAAGTGATCAATCACTTTAGCTTTATGGGTTCGGGAGCCCAATTGGTCAACGCCAGTCAGAATGTGGGCGGAGTCAACCTTAGCGTCAATCAAACTCGGTTCGAGGGTCAGTTTGACGTCAAAGCCCCTAAGATCAAAACGGATGAAGTTATCATCAGCTTAGGTTTAAACGAAGTCGATGGTTTGCTAAACCCCACTGACCTTAAAAGGCTTCGCTCTGAGGAGCGCCTCGCTTTGAAAAAGAACAACACGGGTGGTTCGAGCGTGATTTCTTTGCTCTTGAAAGATGCAAAATCACTCGAGAAGCAAGGCTGGCTGTATGACGCCTTAACCCTGCGCTCGATTTTCCCGCTCAACACAAATATCGACGAACAGCCAAATGCGAGCGACGAGCAAAGCTTTTCGCAAATGAGCTTTAGCAACAACCCGGCAGACGCGCTCGTGAACCCGACGTTTTTGCCGCTCATCGCTCAGCCCGAAATCCGGGACAATGTTTTGATCACGGCGATCCCTGCGATGCCAGCTGGCATGTCGCCTCTTGCGATGTACTGGATTTACTCTGAAATCGAGAAGGTCGGCGAAGGCAGCGTAAAATCTGAAAAACGCACTCGGCAATGGGAAATTCTCTCGCCGAGCTGGCGCGCTCAAATTGAGTTGCCCCGTCTTGCGCTTGAGAAAAGACCAGATCGCCAGTATCGCTGGGAAGTGCTTTTCTTGGCGCGCAAAAACCAAGTTGAAGGTGGAACCCCGCGCACAAACCGTGTAGACTTGAGTTCAATCACTCATGTCACACGCAATGCCATCGACCTTTAGGGTTTTATTAAGTTTGATTCTTTTATCGGCGGTTTCCGGATGCGCTCTTTTTGAGGAGCGCACAGGACCCGCCTCTTTTTTTGGCCCACGCGAAGAAATCTACCGCGCCAGCTTCGAAGAGGTTTGGCGCTCAGTCAATTTGGTGCTGCAACCCTACCCGCTTCGCACCAGCAATATGGATCTGGGTCTGTTAGAAACCGAGCTGGTCAAAACCAATCGCATTTGGACTCCGCCCCATAAATCAGATCGCGCCAGCTCGGGAGTCTCTTATAAGCTCACAATCAAAGTGATTAAGGGAGCTGTCGGATCGGGCGGCGCCACAAAGGTCGTCATCATCAAAGACGCTGTGATTCAATCGGACTTCTTTGCAGACCCAAGGGCTCAGCCTAGCGATGGCTTAGAAGAGAAATCGCTCTTGTATCGCATTGGCCGTGAGATACAAATTGAGCGCGCCTTAGTTCGGGCCCAGCGCCGTAAAAATAAAGCCACGAACTGAACTTTTTAATGAACTTAAAAAGTGTAACCTTTTCGCTCTAGCCCACACACAAAAACATGCTATTACGCCCCAACATGAAAAATCGATCCTCGGTTTTGCTCTTCTTTGTCAGTCTACTTTTTACCACTTCGCTATTTGCTAAGCCCGTTCAATTTGACGTTGTGATTGTAGGTGCGGGGCCATCTGGGCTTCTGACAGCCGCTCAAAGCACGGCGCAAGGCTTAAGCGTTTTATTGCTCGAAAAAAGAGTTCCTGAGTTCAGCCACTTCCCCCCTCCCCCCCGGAACTCAAAGCGCATGGGGCACACGCGAGCGCTTGGTCGGCCTCGATATCGAGGTTTACAACTATTTGCACGATCTTGGGATGTCGACAGATCGAGAGCTTTCGCCCTTTGTGAGCCAAAGCTATGTGGATCAAGATCTGATCGAACACCCGATGACTCAGGCCGTAGAAAATTTTGTACAAAGAGATTTTGGCGGAACCGTCGCCATCGACGCCATCGAGCACTTCTTGCTTCGCTATGTAAAGAACAAGGGCGGCAAAATCTTGTTTGGCTCTGAAATACTCGAGCGCACACCTGGCGGAATTCGCGTTCGCTTTCCGAAAGACGAAAAAAATCACAATGAAGTTGAAATTCAACCACGCCGCATGCTGGTCTTGGCCAACGGACAAGCGCTCGAACCGTTTAAAATGAAAAGCGTCGATCTGCTGCACACCTATCAAGATTGGCTCGTGGGCAATTTCAGAACAGACCCTACCGTCACGCCTGGCAAATATTTGGTGGCGACTCCGCAGTATTTAAAGTCTGAAATCGTGATTGGCATCACCGGTCACAAGGTGGCCACCGTTTATGCCTCACTTGGCCGAAGCCGCTCTAAACCAATTCAACAGGATTTGATTGCGGCCGCAAGCACGCT
>JBGSQJ010000414.1:0-5741 GCA_041738165.1 Bdellovibrionales bacterium | reverse complement strand
ATCGCCTCTAACTCCACTTTAAAAAAACTGAGCGAGTTGAAAATCACCTGCCACCTACAGCCATCACACTGGTTGTCAGATCATGATTGGCTCGAAAATAAGATTGGTGATTTAAATCAAGAGGCATTCCCATGGCGCCGCCTGCAAGAGCTCGGAATTTCATTTTTCTTCGGTAGCGACGCGCCGATCACTCCCTCGAGCGTTGGGCTGACTCACAAAGCTTTATCCGGTTCGGAGTTGGCAAAGGTTCCGGCATTGCTCGGTGATCCGTGGCGCTACATGAGTCACCAAGATACAAGTTGGACACCGGGGACTTACACGATGTTTGATGAAAATCTAAATCCCACTCAGGTCGTGTTTCGCGGCAAGCACCTCAGCTAAAAACGAAAACCATAAGTGGTTGAAGGTTCTGTGCTTGAGTCATTCTTGCCTTGCTTGTTGGTCTGCCAAATCACGACGGCAGCGGCTCCAGCAACTCCTGCCCACAACCAAGGCGAACGAAGCCATGACGTTTTGCTATGGCCCGGGCTCGGAGAGGCGAGCGGCACTCCCTCTGATGTCGTGAGCATCGGTTTGAGTTCAAGGTTTTTGTTTGCCACTTTGCAATCGTCTTTGAAATAGGCCTCGGCATCAAAATCTTGATCGGCGAATCCATCAACCGAAGATTTGAGGCAACTGCCACGAATCCATGGTTTGTTGGGGCTTGGTTCTTGATATTCTTCGCGCGAAAGCTCTTTACTCGAACGCAGTTCGGTTGCAGTTTGCCATTGATTCGACAGCCAAGTGACTCTCATAGGAATATCTGAAATCACCAACGACGGGCAACTTTCTAATGTGCACATAACTCCATTTATCAAGACCGCATCCCACTTTGAGCGAAATTTCATCGGTTCCAAATCGGAAGTTTGGAGTTCTCCTTTGATTTCGTCAAACCGCCGCAACAGCGGTGGAGGGAAAATGTCTTTTTCAGGCTCGATCTTAAAACTATGTGAAAGCGCGATACGGATGAACTTGTCTCTCTCTTTGAGATCTTCTGTGAGCTGAGCCAATCTCAAGCTAGCGTACAAAAACACTTCGCGATGTTCGGCCTTCCAATCGTCGACCAGGGCCAAGTCTATAATATCTTGAAATGATTTTGTGCTCGATTTTGGATTTGCGCTGACGAATTTCATTTGCGCGTCTTCTAGAAGTTCAACGAGGCGCGTTTTGTTGGTTTCGCTAGGGTGAATTCGGAAATACCAGTCTATCACGCTGATGAAGTCAGATTGAGTGTCAATCTTGGACTGATAGGCAATAGGATTGGCCTCAGGCGCCTTGACCAGCACGGTTTTGGCGCTGGCCGAAAAGGAAATCAGTAAAATCATACCTGTTACAAATCGCATTTATCCTCCTTCGAAAACAATTCGCCTTTTTGTAAAACCTTTTGCCTTGTGCGAGTTGCCTGGACCATGCTTTACAAACTCCGTTCCACCCGACTGAACAGGCTTAACCACCACCCAAAAAGGACCCCCACCTGCGAGTGTGGTTGAGGCTTCGGATTCAGGAACTAAAACCGCGAAATGGCTAGGGTTTCTTGGGGCCCTGAGCAGACGTACATTGCGCGCCACAAGTTGGGCTTTGGAGCCCTTAGTGGCACTGGGTAAGAACAGGTCAACAATCCCACGTATTCCAAGAATCGAGTCCAAGGCGTCGGCATTTTCGACCTCGATTGGCAAAAGTACAAAGCCTCTGGGGATATAAGTGTCAATGTTGTCAGTAGAGGTCTTGGCCTCTTCATCACTGGTCAGGGTGCTCCAGCCTAAACCTGCTGCGGTCAAGACTGCAGATGCAAGAAGGGCGAATATTAAAATTTGTCGATCCCAGCTTTGATTTTCAAAATACTCAGCGAGGCGTTTGATCATTTTGACTCCTGGCTTAGCGTTTTGTGTTGATAAATATTCGGCAATTTTGAGCTGAGCCTTAGTACCAGCAGCAAAACTCCGATCATGAGCGCCATCATCACGGTCAATTCTATGAGGCATTGACCGCGAGAATTTTTAATTGCCATGACTTTCCTTTCTTAAGTGATGCGGAACAACCAAGACGGTGAAGATTTGCATGATCTGATTTGAACGGCCAAAATCGTGGCCAAGGATCGAAAGAAAATCTTACGCTTTGGCTTTGCACGACTTCAAACGGTTCAAGGAGCTGATAAACCGGCGACAAAGACGCCGCCGGCAAGGGACGTACCGCAAGTCCCAAAGGAGCCAGAAACCTAGTATAAAAATTAAATATCCCATGGCGGCTCAGGTGACTTTCAAGGCGTCTTGCAAATGAACTTCTCAATAGCCGGGAGTTTGCTAAATATTTTTGCTGCTGAATCTTTAAGGCAATTTGTTGGGCGATGACCGCGGCCCGGTAAGCTTGCGCGGCCGCAATCAATTGCGGAATTTTGCTGAGGAGGGCGGCGTTGAGTGCCCGTTCGGCTTGGGCTCGCTCACTTTGGAGCCGTGAGGCTTTAGGGTTGAGCTTAAGCAGCTCATTTAATTCTATAGCCAGTTGGCTTTGCAACTGCGATACGTGGCTTAGGCAAAGACTTTGCGCCAATGTGTGCCGCTGCAAAGTCCAAGCGACGGCGGCGACTCCCAAAAATAGGGTTAAAAGCAGCGGCGCAAACAAGACGACAGCAATCAGCGCAAATCCAGATTGCGAGTGAGGCGTTTTTTGTCGAGCTTCCGATTGAAGTGAAGTGAGGTTTCCCCAAGTCTCCAGGCTGAAGACACGGCTATGAGTTGACCTGAGCCACTGGCTCGCAAACTGGTGAATTCGCCAAACGGCAAAATCTTTTCGCATCGGTTTTTGAAGTTGCGTTTGCATATGAGCACGTGTGTTTCTTTTAGCAGGCACAAAGTGAGTTGTTCGGTTTGGTAGCGAATCCATATTTGAGCTAAGCCTAGGTACGCGATCGTCATCAGACCAAAGATGAACGAGCAAAGAAATGTCATGACCAACGCAGCCTCAACGAGGGTTTGACCTTTTTGGCTACTTTTCCCCACGTTGAGTCGCGCCGTTCATAAAATCTGAAAAATCGGCCTTCTTAAGGTCGGACTCCTCGATTCTTTCAAACGACTCTTTTCGTTTTTTATCGCTTTGAAGAGCATGGATGGCGTTGGCCATATTCACTTTGACTGTGTGCTGGAGCATGCGAATCAGCCCGATGCTCGCGACACTCACAAGGGCGACCAAAATGACATACTCAATTAGGCCCTGGCCTTTTTGATTTTGAATTGGATTTTTCACCTAATGACCTCCTGACCCAGAGCTAAATGTGCAATCTGGGTGAACAAGTCGAGTAGGCGGTAATTTAAAGGTGGCGTCCGGCGAATCGGTTTTGTTCGGCCGGAAAGAAGGTCTTAGGCTTTTTTACCTTTTGTGGTTTTCGCTTTGGCACGTTCTTCACGGCGGCGAGCAATAATACCTTCCAGGATTTCAAAGGCCTCTCCCTGCAAGTCATTTTCGAAAATAAATCGGTAAAAACCTTCAATTTCAGGGCTTTGACGGAACTTCTTGGTCGAGGCGGGTAGGGACTCTGAGGTAACAAAATCAATGGATGAGCCGTCTTCGGATAGTTTTACTTTTTCAGCCATCGCTCATGCTCCCAGTTTTGAGATTAAGCATTAGCAATAGAAGACTTCTTGCGCCTGGTCAACTCTGGAGATCTCTTCTATGATAAACCCACCAACCAGGAGAATTTTAACCCGTGCAGATCTTAGATGGCAAACTCGTGGCCCAGCTCAGGCAAGAGGCGCTAAAGGCCGATGTATCAAAATTCGAGGCTGACACCGGTTACATCCCTGGCCTGGCAGTCATTTTGGTTGGAGACGACCCAGCGTCAGACGTTTACGTTCGAAACAAAATTAAGGCCTGCGAAAGGGTGGGGATTCACTCATTTGAAACTCGGCTTCCGGCCAACGTAACTCAAGAGAAACTCAGTAAAACCATCGAGCACTTCAACCACGATCAAAAAGTGGATGGCATCTTGCTTCAGCTACCCTTACCTAAGGGCCTCAACAGCGATTTGGCCATTGAGAAAATCGACCCGAACAAAGATGCCGATGCCTTGACCATAATGAATCAAGGTCGGCTATGGGCAGGGCATCCACTGACTTTGCCATGTACACCATCGGGGGTGATGGCGATCTTAGAACATTACGAATACAAACTTGCGGGTTTGAACGCTGTTGTAATTGGACGCAGCGCGATCGTGGGCAGGCCAATGGCTCATCTTTTGTCGCAGGCGAACTGCACCGTTACGCTTTGTCATTCAAAAACCAAAAATCTTCTCGAGCACACTCGAGGTGCCGATTTGGTAGTCGTGGCGGCTGGCAAACCTGAATTTATCGGTGCCGACGCTTTTAAAAAAGGTGCGATTGTTATTGATGTGGGAATGCACAGAACGACTTCATCTGACGGCAAAACGCTACTGTGCGGAGATGTGAACCCCCGCGGGCTCACTCAAGTGGGCGCATTGACTCCGGTGCCAGGCGGGGTTGGCCCGATGACCATAACCATGCTTCTCGAAAACACTATGCGCTTGGCGAAAGCACAGCGCTGACGGCGCTGCGGCACTTTTCAGACGAGATGGATTTGCTAGGTATCACTGTGCCATTATTCGGTAACTGCTTGGGTGCAGAAGAGCTCACCGCAAAACCATATCTTTGTAAGTCCTTAGAAATGAAATACACCGCGAGCTTGTTGTTAACATAATCGCGCATTCCTTTGGGGATGGCAGCGAGGCGATCCATTTCTTTGAATGTGTAATTGTACTGTTTCGAAAGTTTGATAAAGCGATTGTAGTCGGTACCTGAATACCCGCCGGTGCTAATCTTTTTTACGCAGGCTTCACGGTTTTGGACGGTGGGTTCAAATGAACAATAAATGGCGGCGCCTGCTCCTCCCTGACCTTGGTAGTAACCAAGAATTGCAACTGTGGTGTCAGAGTCATCAAACTGATCGACCAGTGACCCGATGTAGCGGGCGGCCGCACACGACGAGGGAGCAAAGAAGCGTCGTTCGTCGTTTGATGTGCCAACATATCCAAGTTTTTGCTCTTGCGCCGTTCCAGTTAAAAATTGAAAAGGCCCGAGTGCCGACGAATTGGGAGCTTTTTGGATTTTGTATTTTCCGCCCGTGAAATATGTAGATTCAACTACCGTGAGGTAGGCGTAAACCGGCGACACATCATAAGCTTCACCTACGGTTTCAATTAGGCCGCGAAATGGGTTGGCATAGTCGTAGAACTTTTGTAAATCCGATTTTCTTGTTTTTTGATAATAGGCAATGCTTTTTCGAACGCCTGGATTATTGGAGTTTTGATCAAAATCTTTGTTCATTCGCAAAACTCGCGGCGTTCGCGAGTTGGCCACTAGGTAGGCTGCTGCGAGATGATGTGATGGGTTTTCTTCAACTACCGGACCTTCCTGCTCTGAATCCGTTTCTTCAGGCGAGGGCAAGAGTTCGCCATCTGGCCCGAATTCGAGTGGCTCATCAATTTTTGGTAGCCGGGCATCTTTTTCGACGGGTTTTTCTGGCAACAAATCGATCATCACTTCGTTGGTTTCTTGCGATTGTTCGTCTTTGAGCTCGACTTGAAAGGCTCGCTGAGCCGTTGTTTCAGAATTTCCCACCAAGGTGACGGCGCCTTGTTTAAGACCTGATACGGATACCGCAGGCACACTCTTTATGTCGGTTCGCTTTGATTC
>JBGSQJ010000401.1:0-2093 GCA_041738165.1 Bdellovibrionales bacterium | reverse complement strand
CAACATCACCAAGAAGATCCCATAAAACTGGGTCCGAATTGTATTTTCGGTTGCTGTCACCATCGTGACCCACTTGCTGATGCCACTCTTGCGCTTTTTGGTTCCATAATTTTTTTGCTTCTTCTGCCAGGTCGTTCATTTTAGCCCCTATTCGAAAGTTAACTGCGGCGTGGTGATAAATAAGAAAGATTTGCCTGGTCAAAGATCAGTCAAATTCCATCAAAGAGGGCGCGCGCAATTGCCGTCGGCCATAATGTGGGCACAGTTGGTCGCATTCCATCCGTAGGGGTTCGGCATATTATTTTGGATTATCGTTTGGGAGGCGGCTGCGCCGTGCGTGGCTTCGGACTTAGATTTTGCGCCTTGGGCCGCACAACCAAAAACCGAAATCAAAAACAGAGAGAGAATGCTTACTTGGATCAGTTTCATTGATACGCCTTTCATTTGCATCGGCTCAACTGCACTTAAAACGGAATCATCGATATACAGGATTTCAATTAGGGATTCCATGGGATTTTCGCAGATTCTAATCTAGCTAAGAGCGGCTACAAAGGTTTAGCCTTTAAGTTCCGCCGCGGGGTATTCCTCAACATAGGTTTCACCTAGTGCACCGAAATAGGTGCACGTGCGTTTTTCAAAATCCACGTCGTAGCCAATGACTCCGGCCTCCCAAGTTGACCTGAGAAACTGGGGGAATGAGCTATTTCCCGCTTGGTCTGTGCGGAGCGCTTCAATGAGGGCCTGCTCATTGAACTTCGGTACATCGGCGGTTTTAGAGATGAGGGGTTCCCCTTGCTGCACGACTGTGCCGAGCTTGGTCAGGTAAATGCTTTGGCAGGCCGGCAAAGACCATAGGTTTCTCGTGACGCCAGCGCGTCTTAAGGTCTCGGCGAGAACCGGGAAGCCGCCCACTTTGGGGCGAAGGCTCATTGCTAGTTTTTGTGCTTCGGTTAAATTTTCGATGGCTTTGCTCATGAAATTCTCCTTATTCGGTGGGTACAGTTTTTATTTTGTGGTGATTGGCCAACTTCTTTAGCAGACCGGTTAACTGAATTCTTTCGGTTTTAGAAATACCTAAGAAAAACTCTTCGTCGTTTTTATCGGCGAGCGAGGCCAATTTGGGCACAAGAGAGACGGCCTTTGTGGTCAGCTTGATGTCTTGGTAGCGCCTGTCATTTGTCGATTCTTTTAGAGAGACGAGACCTTTTTCTAGAAGCCGAGATATCAATTTTGAGATGGCTCCGCGAGTGAGCCCCGTTTTTTCGGCAATTGTGCTAGGTGAGGTTTCATCATTGTTCGAATACATTTCTCTAAGTACGACCCACTCGGCGACCGTGACGCCGCTGGATTCGAGCTTTCTCGCAAAATTTTGGGACACACTGTTCGAGACAAGCCTCATCCAGAACCCGATATGGGCGGTGAGTTGGCTGGTCTCGATTCTTTTGGTCTGAGACACTAGTAGCTCCTGGGCCCGACAATAGTTTACTAGGAAACTATTGTAAAGGAGATTGTTTAAGATAAGAGATTGGCGTCGGGCTCCTGCGCTGACGCCCTTCCGGCGCGCTAACCGATGGCGAGATCCGGATTTTGCTAGCATCAGTTTAAATATGGCCTCTCTTTGCAGCTTTGTGCGGGAAGAGAAATGGTCCCGAATTCGACCGCAGTCGCATCCGATTACTCGCTCCATTTGTAGGTTTTGAAAGGCACATTTTTTGATGTGGCCTTTCAAAACCTACAAATGGAGCGATTCATGAAAACATTCAGAACTTTAGATTTAGCCGTGAAGTTTCACGATCTGGTTCGCAATTCGGATCTCAATGATAAGTATATGAATGACCAACTCTATCGTGCCTCAGCATCAATCGCCTTAAATCTTTCAGAAGGCAACGCCAAGGGCTCAGTCAAAGATAAGAAGCGTTTCTTTCAGATGGCCTACGGATCACTTCGAGAGTGTCAAACGATCTTCAAACTCAGCAAGTGTGATGATCAAATATTAAACAATACTGCCGACCAATTGGGCGGTTCATTTTGCTCGGTTTCGGTGCGCGAGAGGCTCAGACCTTGCTCTTTGGCCCGCCTTTGCGCCCGATACC
>JBGSQJ010000375.1:0-10541 GCA_041738165.1 Bdellovibrionales bacterium | reverse complement strand
TTTGTCATTTCGAATGCGATAGATGTAGCGATCAAAGCATGCGACTAGGAGTTCGGATTGATCTGAGTTAAAGCTCATCCACTCCACGTCATCATGAGTCAGCTGTAGTCGAAAAATTTCTTTTGGAGATTCGGCATTGAAGAGAGCTAGGCCGCAATGAAAATCATCGGTGACCCAATATCGGTCAAATTTCTTGTCGTATACAATTTGATGACAAGCTCCATTCGCAATTCGGCTAACAGGTTGCAGCTCTTTGTCAACGTCGCCGCTGTAAAGATACCCCGAAAAATCCACTGCGAAATGTCCATCAGGACCGGTGCATTCTACGCCCTCAATAAGAGCATTTGGGAGATAGTCAGATAGGCTCACAAAACTTAGGTCTGTCTGTCTGAACTTACCAATTCTTCCTTGTGGCATTGAAACGTAGACCATTTCGTTAAAGAGAAAAAGTCCGTGTGAAACATTCGGCGCGTCGGCCTCATCCGGGCCAGTCCAACCGGTTAGATCCACTACCGTATCTAGAGCCAAAGTGTCTTTACGCCAGCGGGCCAGTTTGCCGGCAATATCACGGGCTTACACATAGGTCTCATCAAGCGTCATGACATACAGACTGTTAAGACCATAAACCGATTCTGAATTGGCAATTGCCGTGAGGTCAGATTCGAACTTGAGAATCGTTCCTCGATTGGTCGAGGCGAACAAGAGATTTGACGGTTTGTCATAGGTCAAGTGAAGTGGGCGCATATCAATTCCTTATTGAAGTGAAAGGCCTGGAAGACCCTGAGGTCCCCCAGGCAAGTCATTACAGAGCTGTAACTGCAGAAGCAGCAACAGTGGCTTTCTTAGTAAGATTGATTTTTTTCATGGGCGCCTCCTTTCGTTGGTGACCTAGAGCAAGGTCAATGCCAGTCGCAAACCTATGATCTGTATCCAAAGCGATGCCAGAGCTCCAGCAATGTCCGAGTTTTCGGACCTTCCGTCCGGAATCCGAGTCTGTCGGCCATGCTTTTTCAGCCCAATGCATTTGAGGCTCGACGATTTTTGGCCCCAGAGTTGCAAAACCCCTCCATCGGAGGATCGAAAATGAAAATTGCAATCATCAGTGCTTCACATCGGCAGAACTCGCGCTCTCGGCAAGTAGCCAATTGGGTCGCCGAATCGGTTCAACAATTTGAAATGAAACCTACGATATTGGATCTATCTGAATTGGACCTGCCGTTTTGGAATGACAAATTTTGGAGCAAAGAGAGTTCAGACTTTATTCAGTGGGCCCCCACTAGCGATCTTCTACGTGAATGTGACGGAGTCGTGATGATCAGTCCCGAATGGGCGGGAATGATTCCCCCGATGCTCACCAACTTTCTACTTCTTTGCGCGAACCAGGAGCTGTCGTACAAACCGTCGCTGTTGATTGGAGTGAGCGCCGGTGCCTCGGGCACGTATCCCATCGCACAAATGCGAATGAGTGGCAGTAAGAACAATCAGATGATTTATCTTCCAGATCACATCATCGTTCGCCATGCCAGCGCCGACGACGCTCTTGAACGATTGGTTCCGCGCCTCAACTTCAATTTGAACATTTTAAGAGCAATGGCCTGCCAAATGATTCAGCTACGAAAATCGATCGATTTGAAAGCTTATCCCTATGGACTTTAAGGAGACAAAAATGGAAGTTGCTGTTGATGAAATGATTGATATTCAAACTCAGTATGGGAAGGCCGAGGCCATCTCGTTTACCGGTCTAGATAAGGACCATATTGTTTTCGCGTTTGGATCCTGGCGAGCCCAAAAAGACACGTCGATCCGAATTCACTCTGAATGTCTAACTGGCGACGTCTTTGGATCCCAACGCTGCGATTGTGGCCCTCAGTTGGGCGAGGCAATGAAACGCTTTGCCCATTCAGGCGGTCTGATAGTTTATTTGCGCCAAGAAGGGCGCGGCATAGGCCTGCTCAATAAGATGCGGGCCTATCGACTTCAAGATGAGGGTTTTGACACCTATCAGGCAAATCGAATGCTGGGCTTTGAAAACGACCAGCGTGATTTTAAAGTGGCGGCCGACATGCTCAAAGCATTGAACCTTACTCGTGTTCAACTGTTAAGCAACAACCCCTCGAAGGCCAAAGGCCTCGAGGAAAATGGAATCAAAGTGGTCACGCGCCAGTTCACGCAAACTTATGTCGGTGCACACAATCGGCGCTACCTTGACGCCAAAATTCGAATTGGTGGGCACGATGGTCTAAAATTTTCTTTTTTGAAAGAGGCAAAACATGATTCAGCATAATGGTCCTATTAGTGGTGTGGCTTGCTCCCGGCAGTTTATCGCCACTGCGGGGTATGACAATCAACTCATTTTATGGGACGCGAAAACAAAAATGGCTTTGGCGCGTGGACTTCACGATCACCTTGTGAATCGGTGCGAGTTCTCACCAGACGAAAATCTTTTGGTTTCCGCATCTAGTGACTACTCAGCTCGAATATGGTCAGTACCCGAGATGCGGCTCCTCACCGTACTCAATGGCCATAGGGACGACGTTGAGATGGCCCGTTTTGCACCCCATGGTGAATCGGTGGCAACGGTATCTCAAGATGGTTGCCTAAGGGTCTTTGATCTTTCGGGGCGGCTTAAATGCGAATTATCTGACCACAAGGGTTGCGCTCAATCATTGGCATGGAGTTCTGACGGCAATCGTATCGTGACGTCGGGTGATGACGGCACGATCCGCACTTGGAATCTTATGACGGGCGAGCAAGAGTCTATTGAACAGCCAGAAACCGTACAAACAGATGCGGTCGCAATTTGTTCTGACGGAGTGGTGTTTGCCGGGAATGACGCCGGCTACATTATTCGATACAAGGAGGGTCAGGTAAGCAAGATTTTGGCACATCGTTCGGGCGTTAAAAATTTAATTATCAATCAAAATGAAACTGCAGCTATCAGTGTGAGCTATGACCGCGATCTGGCCTTGGTGGATATTCAAGGCGACCTAAATGTGATCAAAAAAATAGCGCTGCCTGCGATGGTATGGGCCAGAGCCTGCGCGTTCAAAACCGACAGCCACCTAATATTTGGTACGTTCGGCTCTTCTTACGCAAATCTCAACTTGCAGACCGAGGAGTG
The DNA here is from genome assembly GCA_041738165.1 of Bdellovibrionales bacterium. GTDB lineage: Bacteria > Bdellovibrionota > Bdellovibrionia > Bdellovibrionales > UBA1609 > JALHOQ01. Next base: position 7,420 of record JBGSQJ010000375.1, on the reverse strand, counting down.
GGATTTGTCATCAGTCAGCAGCACAGATTGTCTCAATGCCGTACTCGTCGACAATGAGAGTGTAATCGCTGTTGGTGATTCGGGACAAGTGCGCAAGGCCGGCCTAAAATCTTTCAACTCTAAGATTGTTCCGCGAGAATCTGTGTCTGATATGGGTTCATTATGCAATTTCATAGTTCGATTTGGAGCTCGTGTGGTTTGTGGTGGCCACCTTGGAAAAATATTTGACTCTCACACGGGCGACGAACTACTCGCGTTGGGCCAACCCATAAACAAAGCGATTCAGGCGGGTGAATACTTGGTGCTCGCGACCTATTCAGGTGAAATTGCCATTGTTCGTGAAACATCAAAAGGAGTTCTTGAGTTGGTTAGTCGCCAAAAAATACTCCAGAACGCAGTTAAGGATTTGGCCGTTGAAGATAATTTGGTATTTTGTTGCGGGGCTGCTGCCGACATTGCCATTTTCAGCCTGAAAGAGATGCGTTTGGTCGGGCTCAAAACTGAAGCTCACGACAATATTGTCAATTCATGTGTTGGTTTAGGGCACGGTCGATTTGCAACTGTGAGTCGCGATTTAAAGTTGAAAGTTTGGAATGGAGTAGAGAACGAAGAGTCTCTTCAAACTCCGTTTGACCATTCCATCAAGTGCGTCAGTGCCAGCGCCGATTTTCGCTATATCGGAGCCGCCGCGTATGACGGAACAATGGCCATTTATGATCGAGAATCACGCACCTGGCCTGTATTCCGAAGACTAACTGCAGCTGGCGTTTCGAGTTTGTCGTTCGCTGCTGAATCATTTTGGGCATCGGCCTATGATGGGAACATCTATCAGGTTGAGCTGCCATGACATTTTTGACAGTTCCCCAAGGTCAGTACAAGATTGGAACTACTCTTGAGGGTGTTCGAAACTGTGTCAAGCTGTGGCAAAGTCGGTTGATTAATCCCTGCTACGGAACCAAGGAGTTTGAACAATGGATTGCCAAAGAGTTTCCGGCGCACGTGATTGAGAGTGTTGACTTTGAATTGCAAGAGACTTTGGTTTCAAATGCCGACGTTAGGGCCTACATTGCTGACACCGGCGCTGAAGTTCCTGAATCAATTGCCATAGATGCTCCTGAGGATCATCCTGTCTGGGGAGTTTCAATTGATTGGGCAAAAAATTATGCGTTGTGGATGTCAGAAAAAGACTCATCATCTATTTATCGACTCCCAACCGAGTCAGAATGGGAAATCGCGGCTCGAGGTTCGGATTTTAGAGAGTATCCATATGGTCACCATTTCAATTCTCAATGTGCAAATACAATTGAATCGGGGTTTGGCTCGACAACGGCGGTCGATTTTTTTTCGTCGACGCCTGGGCCATTTGGCCATCTGGATTTGGCGGGCAACGTCGAAGAGTGGGTGGACAGTCAATACTGTGTCTATGCAGGTGGAGTCACCATTGAGGATGACCTGTATCAAAGATTTGGGATGAATTATTTTATTCTGCGAGGCGGAAGTTTCGCATGTGGGGGAGATCTCTCGCGGTCTGCACGGCGCCATGGACCTTTTCCTGATCCCCTATTTCGATTTACCGGGTTTCGACTGGTGCGTGAGCGAAAGTTAGTTGGGGAATTGAGCCTCTAGAGCAATGACTTTAGCTGTATGCGAATGCATTTTGGAAAACTAATTCCTCAAGGTTCTTTTGAGGGTTCGATTGAGCAAAATGCCCACTTCTTCTTTGCCGCAAGGCATCTGAACTATCTCTGAAAATCTAGAGCAAAATTTTAACTGATCTCAACCTTGATTTGTGGCGTCATAGTGGGCTAAATTTCGGCTTTCGAATCACCTATGGAGGCTTAGTGAAGGTTGGATTTGTTGGACTCGGCAAACTCGGTCTTCCCATTGCTGAAGTCATGGCAGAGGCACACGATGTTCATGGCTATGACATCTGCCCGATCCAATCGACAAGAGTACACATAGTGAGCGATATTGAAGCCGCTGTTCGTGGTAAAGAGTTAATTTTTATTGCGGTTCCGACGCCGCATCATCCGAATTTAGATGGTTCAATTCCGGTCGGAGAAGTTAAAAGAGATTTCGACTACTCGGATGTAAAAAATAGTTTTCGAGCGATCGCAAATCTTCTTGAACCCGATCAATGTGTGGTTTTGATAAGCACGGTTCTTCCCGGAACAATTCGGCGCGAACTGCAGCAAATTTTTCAGGTGGGACGCCTCATCTACAATCCATATCTGATTGCGATGGGAACTGAAAAAAATGATTTTATTGACCCTGAAATGATCATTCTGGGTTCGATGACCGGTGATCCTAGAGATTTTGATAAGATCACGAAATTTTACAAGACTTTGGTGGTGCCTACGGCTCGTTTTGTGATGGGAACTTGGGAAGAAGCGGAGTCGATAAAAATATTTTACAACACATTTATCAGTGCGAAGTTAAGCATCGTAAATATGATTCAAGATGTTTCAATGCGCTTGGGGCATATGAACGTCGATATTGTGAGCCGTGCATTGAGTGAGTCGAATCGTCGAATTGTCTCTTCCGCTTATATGAAGGCAGGTATGGGTGACGGTGGACCCTGCCACCCTAGAGACAACATTGCACTTCGATTTTTGAGTGATCGATTGGATCTAGATTATGACATATTCGATGCGGTGATTAAGAGCCGCGAGGGTCAGGCCAAAAATTTGGCGCGCTTCCTCTTGTCTTACGCAAATCACGTGATCATCTTAGGCAAGGCATTTAAACCTGGCGTACCCTATACCACGGGTAGCTATGCGGCTTTGGTTTCGTATTATATTGAAGAGTTGGGTGGAAGATATGAATTCTACGATCCAAAAACGGGAGACCTCGAGTTGTCACCTGCCTCTGAGGACACCTGTTATTTGGTGAGTTATTGGGAAGAGTGGGTAGAGAAGTTTTCATTTTACCCAGATGCATTTGTGATCGATCCGTGGCGAACTGAGCGAAAGCTCCATAACGTGCGCATGATATCGTATGGTAACACGCGCAGTTCTCAATCTGCGAATTCTCAAGAGTCTACAAGGTTTTATAAAGCCCACGCCGAGATGCGGCTGTGATTGAGCGCCTCGAGTTTGCAGAGCTCAATCGATTGGGGTACAGATGGCAATACCCCCACGAGGTTGTAGAAATATTTGAAAACCAAATAGCGAGTTATTGTGGGGCGCCATTTGCTGTTGCTGTGGATTCGGCAACGCATGCACTTGAACTATCGCTCAGATATCTAGGCGCTGGCGGAAAAATACAGGTGCCCTGCTACACCTACCCCAGTGTTCCAATGATGATACATCGAATCGGGGCCCAAATTCAGTGGAAGCAAGAAGAATGGACGGGTTCGTACCAGCTAGATCCTTGGCCTGTGCGTGATTCGGCCGTGGAGCTTAGGCCGGCGTCGTACTCTTCGGGCAGTTTCACTTGTCTTAGTTTTCAAAAGAAAAAGCGCTTAGCCATTGGTCGTGGCGGGATGATCCTCTTAGACGATAGAGCTGCCTATGATTGGCTCAGAAAGGCCCGGCACGATGGCCGAACGCCAGGAGTGTTTTGGCATGACGACCTGATAGATATGATGGGATGGCATTACTATATGACGCCAGAAGATGCAGCTCGTGGAATACTCCTGTTCAGGCAGCTAGAGTCAGAAATTCCCCCCTCAAATGGCTGGCGAGACTATAGAGATTTGCGTGACTTGCCGGTTTTTGCAGAACTTAGCAATAAGGTTTTAGGAAACTGCGTGGATGCCCGAGTCTGAATTTCAAAGAACACCAAACAGGGTGCAGTCATTTTCGTTGTGGTGGCGATGGTACGAAGCCTATTGGGTTTTGATAAAAGCCACTTCGGGTCGACAGTTTAACGATCTCGATTACTACAAATGGAACAATGGGAGTTGGGGTCACACTTCAGATCCAAGGGTCTATACGAAATGGGCCGAACATCTGATTCGTTTTCTCAGTCGAGTCGAGACGCGACCATGGATCATATTGAATGGCCCAGTAGACGCTTTAAGATATATAAAATTAGATCAAGAAAAATTTCAAAAGATCAAAAATCAGCCGATCGCCCTATTCATTTATGAACACATCTCATTTTTGAATGACATCACTTTAGACTCCTGGGTACCAGAAAACGACGACTCATCGAATTTTATTAGTGTCGAGCTAGATTCAATTTTAGAATTCAATTCGAATCACGGTGGTCAACTTGATATGACGGTTTATGTTTGTGATCACAAGCTGTCTAGGCGACTTAAAAGTCATCCCAGGTATTCATCTTTAAAAGTTAAGACGTTTGATATTTTTTTAATAGAGGTTCTTCTACGCTTTGAGGAGAATCCATTTTTAGTTCAACCTAACCTCAACTGTGCAAAAACTGGAATCTGCTTAAACTATCGCTATGAACCCATTCGCGAAATGGTGGTGGCGTACCTAAGAGCCAAAGACTATCATCGACGCTCTTATCTTTCTTTCTATCATACGCATGAACCCGAGATGTATCAAAGGGTGGCATTTGACTTGAAAAATTGGTCATTGAAATCTGCGCTGGATAGTGGATTAAAAAAAATGCAGTCTGAATTGCCTTATAGTCTTGAGGCCAAGATGGTTAGGGCGGTTCGCCCCTCCGAATCTCCTATACCCAATATGAAACCAACGTCGAATATTCGGGTAGAAAAGCGTATTTCGAGTTTTTACGATGAGTCCCATGTGGCGATCGTTAACGAAACTCGATTTTTTTCGTACTTTCCAAATTTGAGCGAAAAGACCTTGAATGCTATTTTTTACGGAAAGCCATTTGTATTGATTGGGGTGTCTGGATGCCTCGAGTACTTGCGCGAGCTGGGCTTTGAGACGTTTTCTGAATTTTGGGATGAATCTTACGACTCTGAGCGCGACTACCAAAAGCGCATTGAAAAAATATTTAAGACAATAGATTTCATTTATTCGCTCAGCCCAAAACAGTTATCAGAATTGACGTGGGCTATGTACCCAAAACTTTATCGCAATCGTATCAATCTAAAAGCTTTGCTTGGCACTCAAAAACGATTTTTAGAGAGCGAGCATTGATTGCGCACGCTCTACTTGGTTCAACCTGCAGATCCGTACGGGCCCAATAAATTTTTACCGTTGGCGATATCTTACCAATGGCTCTTTGCTAAAAATCCGAGGTGGGATCTCGCCGACGTGGTCATCGAAAAACTCCCAATTGGGCCCTATGTGGCCAAAATGGTGAAGCCCGATTTAGTGGCGATGAGTTGTTACATTTGGAACTGGGAGTACAACAAAGAACTCGCGCGACAAATCAAAGCTAGGTTTCCAAACGTGACCATTGTTGTTGGTGGCCCGCAGGTGCCCAAAGACGACCCCCATTTATTTCTTTCACATCCTTATTTTGACATTGCGGTTCATGGCGAAGGCGAAGCGGCTTTTAAAGAAATTCTTCATCGCTTTCCCGGTAGAAAATTTGACGACCTTTCTAACGTTCAATCCGCTTCGCAAATGGCCAAGTCGGTTCAGCGTGTTACACACTTAGAGGAAATTCCGTCACCAATTTTGACCGGATTTTACGAGCAGATTATAGCGAAATACCCTGCCGATACTTTGTGGCAAGTCACCATCGAAACAATGCGGGGTTGCCCCTACCACTGTGGTTTTTGCGATATGGGAGACTCCAGCTGGGATCGTTTGCAAAAATTTGATTTAGGCAGAATATTAAGTGAAATTGATTGGATCGGTAAGAATAAAATTGAGTATGTGAGTGTTTGTGACAGCAACTGGGGGCTGCTCGAGCGCGACAAAGAAATCACCGAATATGTGATCAAAACCAAATTGAAATATGGCTATCCTAAAGTGTGGGACGTCACTATGGCGAAGCACTCGAACCAGAAGACTTTAGAGATGGCGCTTCTTGATAAGGTTTCAAAGACGCGCCTTTTTAAGGGTGTCACTTTGGCTTTGCAAAGTTTGAATGAAAAATCCCTCAGTGCAACCCGGCGCTATAATCTTTCGGATTCAAAGCTAAAGGGGTATCTCGATGTGTACCGGCAAGAAAATATACCGACCTACTCCGAATTGATCTGGCCCTTGCCCGGAGAAACGCTCGAGAGTTTTAAGTCAGGTATCCAAAAATTGATAGATTTTGGCCAAGAAGACTTTTTAATGGTTCACCCCTTGGTGCTGACGCCGAATTCTCCTCTTTCGAACAATTCTACGATTCACGAATATGGGATTAAGACCAAAACAGTTCCACTTGACACTTACTATCTGAATATTTCGGCGATTAAGGATGCCGTGCTCGAAAAGACCGAGGCCGTCTACGAAACAAAGACGGCTTCTTATGAAGATGTCATGTCGGGGTTTATGTTCAGCTATGTGTTTATTACTTTTTATTATTACGGCTGGGCACACTATTTGGCGAAGCACATTTGTCGAAAGCTTGGGATAACGGAAGTGCGATTTTTTGAAGATCTGCAGGTCTGGATGGTGGAAAACCCGGATTCGATGATTGGGGCGGAATATGCAAAAACTTTGCGCGCCATTCGGGGGGTTTTTGACAATCAGGAGTTATGGGGGCGGCAGGTTCGGGGCCAGCAGGATATATTGTGGGAATACAAAGGCGCGAGCAGTGTGGTTTTTCAAATGGATCGAGGCCGTTTACAGGGGGACCTCAAATCCTTCGTTTCGCAGCGATTTGGCGACTCCTTCTTAGATGCTGTAGATCTCGGGTTATTGATGTGTTGTGACTTTCGGCAAAAATATCCTAAGCGGGTCAAGGTGAACCGATTGTTAGCAGCAGAAATGTTCGGCTATGATAGTGAAGAGCTGGTGATTGATAGAGATGACGGGCAGCCACCTAAAGACGAAGATGAGTTTTTTGCGGTGGCTTACCATTATCAAAGAAAAAACAGGTATTGGCGAAATTCCGTAAAAGGGCTGACTCGTGGTTGAAAGATTTTCTGAAGTCCTAAGTCAGTCAGAAGTCGACGAGCTCTTGAAGTTTCAATTTTTAAACGATGAGCTGACCGACGATCGCCCGGATGTTCGAAGTAAGCACCCACTTTGGAACAGGCCGGGGTGGCCGCAGTACATTTTAGAGCCGAAGTTGAATATGTTACTTGGGAGTGAGTATGAAGTTGAAGAAGTGGTGTTTACCACCACAAAAATCTCTTTTCAGATTCATGCAGATACTGGTGATGGACGGGTCGATTTATTAAACAAAGCTGTGCTTTTTCCGTTAGAATCAAAGGGCAAAAGTGCGACAGCGTTCTTTGATAATCACTGGCAGGGGCCCAGTGCTAAGTTTACCAAACGCGAGGGCGGTCCGTTTTCTTATGTGCTTCCAGACTTAAACGGCAATTGGATAGAGATTGAGGACTTAAGAGAATTTCGATCAAATTGTATTCTTGAGC
>JBGSQJ010000349.1:0-6774 GCA_041738165.1 Bdellovibrionales bacterium | reverse complement strand
GCTCTTTGAAATATCCGCCAAGAAAGCTTGAGTAAATGCCCTTATATCGACTCCAGTAGGGCTCTGCCTTTTGAGAAGCCTCACTCCACGCTTCAGTTAGCGAATCCCAACCAATAGACATCAACCTCTTCCCTTAGTTTTTGTTTTACCGGGCTTAGCATTTTCTTCGATATATTGAATTATGACCGACGCCACATCGAGGCCCGTTGACTCCTCAATGCCCTCAAGACCCGGCGATGAGTTCACTTCAATAACTAGCGGGCCACGCTTTGACCTTAAGATGTCAACTCCAGCCACATTTAAGCCCATGGCGGTTGCGGCTTGAATGGCCGTCTTTCGCTCTGCTGCCGTGATTTTGACCGTGGAGGCGACTCCCCCTCGGTGCAGATTCGATCGAAAATCGCCATCTTTTGCTTTTCGCATCATGCTGGCGACGACTTTTCCGCCCACTATAAAACAACGAATATCCGCACCATCGGCTTCTTTAATAAACTCTTGCACCAAAAAATATTCATCGAGCTCTCGAAACGCATCGATCACACTCTCAGCGGCCTGCGGAGTTTCAGCGAGCACAACGCCCTTACCTTGGGTTCCCTCTAAGAGCTTGATCACTAGTGGAGCTCCGCCGACCAACTTAATCAGTTCTTGGGTCATCTTTGTGGAATTCGCAAAACCCGTCGTTGGCATCCCAACACCTTTTCGCGCCAAAAGTTGAAGGGCTCTCAATTTGTCGCGGGAGCGAGAAATGGCCACGGACTCATTCACAGAATAAACACCGAGCATTTCAAACTGCCGCAATACGGCTGTGGCATAGAAGGTCACCGAGGCGCCAATACGCGGGATAACGGCGCTAAATCCATCGAGTCGTTCATTCTTAAAATAAACTACGGGTTTCTTAGAGGTGATGTCCATATAGCAATAGAGTGGATCAATGACCATGACTTCGTGACCACGATCTTTTGCGGCCTCCACGAGTCTTTCGGTCGAATAGAGTTCAGAGTTTCGTGACAAAATTCCGATTTTCATTCTTTACCAATTTCTTTTGAGAGCGCAAAACCGCGTCCCGGATGAATTAAAAAACGTCCTCGAATGGCCTGACGGCCCAGCAGCATTCGAAAGCCCATCGGGTCGCGATTCACCAAAGTCAGTTCGATGGGCCACAATTGATCGCCAAGCTGAATTAGGGTTTCAATCACAGGCCGAGTGGTCACATGTCCAAGGGAGCTTTTGACCTGGCGGTGTTCAATAAGTTTGGCTCTGACTCTGGTTTGTCGGTTTTCAGAATCCGAAACCAAAAATGAAACCCATTTGCTACCATCGATAGCTTGAAGATATCGAATTCGTGTGGCGTGAAGGGCGCTGGTTCTGGCGCCCGAATCCACTTTGACCTTCAGGCCCCTTAATTGGAGTTCAGGCAAATTGACCCGTTCACACCAACCAATCACCTTCAGTATTCGCTTCGCTTTCGGCTCAACCACGTCACATCCCCGTCAACCTAGGCTCGCGCTGTCTTTTGATGTTCATCAAGCCTTCGATCCATATCGTACCGATCACCAGCAATGAGCGAGTACAAACACGGCACCACAAAGAGCGTAAACACAGTCGAGACTATCACTCCGCCAATGATAACAACAGACATCGGTATCCTCGACTCAGCCCCTGGGCCAAAATTCAATGCCCCAGGAAGTGCCGCAGCCAATGTAGACGCCGTCGTCATCAGAATCGGACGAAGTCTCAGCGGGCAGGCCTCAACCAACGCCGCATGAATCGACTGCCCTTTTTCTCGAAGCTGATTGGTGAAGTCGACAAGCAAAATGGAATTTTTCATCACAATTCCAACTAGCAATATGATTCCAATAAAAGAAAAAACGTTCAAAGACTGACCAAATACCAACAGACCTATGATGGCCCCAGACAGGGCAAAAGGCAGCGCAGCCAAGACCACAATTGGATCTTTAAAACTATTGAACTGCGTACCAAGAACCATATAAGAAACAAGAATCCCCAATATCAGCGCAAAAATAAGACTTTGAGTGGACTCCTTGAAAGTCTCCGCAGTGCCCGACCAGGCGATAAAATAATTCTCTGGCAGCAGCTTATCGACAATCACTTGGGCCTCTTTCAGTGCGTCCTCTTGAGACACACCCTTGGCTGCATTCGCCGAAACTGTGATTGAGCGTACGCGATCTTCCCTTGTGATCGTGGGCGGAGTTTTTTTCTCTTCAAACCGCACCACCTGATCCAATGAAATCAATTCGCCACGGGTATTACGGACTAGGATTTTTTTGATTTGACCCAGCGATTTTCGGTCAGCCTCTTTAAGCTGAACAATCACATCATAGCGCTGCCCACCTTTTGAATACAATGCGGCCGAAAAGCCACCCACTAAGACCCTCACCGCCCGTGAGATCTCAGAGACTTCAACACCCATTCTCAGCGCCCGTTGTCGATCCGGCACAATATGAATTTCGGGAGAACCACTGATGTCGGGTAAATTCACATCAGAAAATTTACCGCTCGCGGTCATCGCCTTTTCTATCTCACCGCTTAAGCCTACAAGCCGATCCCAGTTGGCGCCGCGCACGCCAAAGCTCACCGCATAGCTTCTGCCGCCGCCAAGAAAACTCGACCCCCCCGAAGGAATGAAGGCCTTTGCACCTTCAACCTTTTTGAGATCCGCTCTCAGCTCCTCTACGATTTCATCTTGCGATTTGCTTCTTTCTTTGAAGTCTTTCAACGTGACGAACAAAAATGCTGTATTGGATTCACCACCACCAAAACCTCCTATCGCACAAAAATAGCGCTCGACACTCGGGTTATTTGAGATGATCTTTTCGATTTCTTTGGTTTTTTCACTGGTGAATTCTAAGCTTGAACCCTGATCCGTTTTCACACGAATAAAAAGCCGGCCTTCGTCTTGGCTAGGAGTGAATTCTTTTGGAACCTTCGGCAAGAGCATTAACGTCGCGACAAAAAACAGCATGGTCAGGCCAAGGGTTTTCCAGCGGTGCTCGAGGACTATAGGCAGGTACCCCGCATATATATCACCGAGCTTTTTCATTCCCGCTTCAAACCGAACGCCAATCCAGCCGCGCCTGGGTTCAATCGACAAAAACTGCGAGCATCGCATGGGGGCCAGAGTCAACGCTTCAACTGACGACAACAAAACGGCCACACTCAAAGTCACCGCGAACTGAAAGAAGAATTTTCCGATAATCCCTTGCAAAAATGCGACGGGCAAAAAGATCGCCACAAGCGAGGCTGTTGTGGCAATCACCGCAAATGAAATCTCTTTACTCCCCTTTACCGCCCCAATCAGGCGATTTTCACCAAGCTCGCGATGCCTGGTGATATTTTCAAGCACGATAATGGCGTCATCGACCACAATCCCAATTGCGAGCGAGAGACCCAAGAGTGAAAAGGTATTGAGCGTAAATCCAAGAGATTGCATGACAAAAAACGTGCCGATGATCGAAGTTGGAATGGCCAAGAGAACGTTGAATGTCGAAGACCAGCTTCCTAAAAATATCCAACAAACAAAGGATGTAAAGAGTGCGGCCAAGATAATTGTAAACAAAAGTTCGTTAACTGTTTCTTCAATGAAAGGGGTTGAATCATAGTTCACCGCAATGTCGACGCCCTCAGGTAGTATTTTTTTTACTTCAAGCGCCTTCGCCTTCACGGCTTTACCAACCTGAACGGCATTCGACCCGCGTTGCTTACGAATCCCCACTCCAACCGCCGACTCCCCGTTGACTCTTGATAGGCGGCGCACGTCGCCTAAACCCTCATAAATTTCTGCAACACTCGAAATCGCAATTGGGTTGTAATTGGGCCCGCCGCCGCGGCGCTGAATGACGACTTTGCGAAACTCCTCAACATTTTGCGCCTCACCCATTACCCGCACAGGCTGCTCGGTGATAGGAGATTCAATTCGCCCAGCAGGCTCTTCTTTATGTTCATTTTGAATTGAATTGATCACATCATTCACGCTCAATTGAAACCGCGCTAAGACGTCGGCACCCACATCCACGCGAAGTGCCGGGTCCACATAGCCACCCAAAATAATCTCAGATACACCTTCAACCGTTGAGAACTGATCACGAACTTTTTCGCGCACGAGAACCATGAGCTCTTTGCGCGAAAGTTTATTCGACCGAACCGAGAGCCACAGTATGGGTTGATCTTCGATGTTGGATTTCGTGACTACCGGTGCCTCGAGATCATCAGGAAGGTTGCGCTGCGCACGCGCAATAGCGGTCTGCACCTCTTGAACCGCCACATCAATGTCTTTGCTTAGCTCAAATTCGACACTCACGCTCCCCGCACCGTTACGAGATTCAGAGCTGATTCTTTTGATACCTTGAATCGAGACGACGGCACCCTCAACAGGATCAATGACATCTTTTTCGATAACTTCAGGAGCCGCCCCCGGAAATTCAAGCCTGATGCTGACATTGGGAAAGTCGACATCCGGGTAGGCTGATACGCCCATTTGTAAAAAGCCAATTCCGCCAAACAAAATCATGGCGGCCATCAACATCCAGGCAAAAACAGGGCGACGAATCGAGAGCTCTGAAATATGCAAGTGAGTCTAACTCCCTCAACAAAGACAAAAAAAAGGGGTCTTTAACAACCCCTTTAAAATCTAAATTAGGCTAACACTCAATGATTAATGCGCGTGAGTCTTTTTAGCTTTTTTCTTGGCCTTTTTTGCCATTTTTTTGCCTGGAGCTTTTTTCTTAGCTTGTGCTGGTGCTTCTTCACTTGCCGCTGACATATCATCGGCATGCTCTTCCATTTGATCGCCACTCATCTCTTGAGTCGGCTCATCCATAGACTCAGCATCATCGGCGAACGCCACGGGTGACATAGCAAATGCAACGATCAAGGAAAGCAAATACTTAGACATAAAATGTCCTCCTGTAGAGGACTCGTAATGAGCCCTGCAATCCAGATGCTAAGGTTATTCAAGTAGGTCGTCTATGGGATTTTAAGCCCCCCGACCAATTCCGATCGGGGCTAGCTAATGCCTGGTGTTATCGAGTTAGGGTTTTAAGTTTTTTAAGCCGCTGGCGTTCCTCAGGTGGCAAGTGCACGCCCGATGATCCTGAGTATCCCATTAGCAAACTTGCCTCTAATCGATCATAACAGGTGTGAGCCAAAGTTGACTTTGGTGCAGCCTGAATACACGCCTCGTAATAAGACTCATTTAGGTTCCACGAACCTAACTCATCGAGCACCTCATAGGCTTTACCTAAATAAAACAATGCCTGCGCTTGATCTTTCGGCGATCCCATAGTGCGTAATCCATCGTGCAACATAAGAGTGGCCCTCAAGTACTCAACGTCCCCTGCGTGGTCTTTTGCATACTTTTGAATTCGTTCGGCTTGTTTAAACCGGTCCTTCACATTCTTAAAAATTTGATTTGGGGTTTTGGCGCTCGGCCTTGACTCTTTAGTCCAATTTTCAAGAGAAGTTCTCCAGCCCGTAGCTTGCTCAAGCACATAAGATGGAACCTGCCCCTTCTCCATAATGACCTTTAATTCTTTTAAAGCTCGCTCAGGCGTTTTATCTATGCGAACGGCTAGCGCCATGTAGCGCCTTAAAAACGACTCGTAATCTAAACTGTATTTCTTTTGAAATTCTGCGGAACTCAGCTGAGACTCCATAAACTTAAACGCTTCGTCATATCGACGAGTGGCCACCAACAGGTCCGCCTTTTCAATTGGAGAAAGGTTCAAAGCGTGAAGACCTTCTAGATTCCACGCGGCCTTCGAGCCCACAGATGTCACCGAGTGACATCGAAAGCAATGATTCAAGCTGCCCTTAACCACCGCCCGAGAATAGTCCATTTGTCCAGCCTCATAAGAGCGAACGGCTCTGGTGAGGTCGGCCTGTAGATTGGCCAATGAAAACCGAATAAGAAGGTCATCACCCAAAAAAGGCTTGCCCATGTTTGCATCCACGCTATGAGCAGCTTTTGCGAAATAATTGAGCCGGTCCAGAATCTCAGTGCGATTGGCCGAATCCTTGTACGCCTTTTCATTGTACACGAATGGCACCAGGGCTTTGACGTTTTCTGACATCGATTGCATTTGACCTGGCCAGGATTCAGATTTTTTTTCTTTTGACTGACAACCAGACCAAATCACCGCAAATGCAAAAGCAACAAGAACACTCTTCAACCCGTTCATATCCATCTACCTCCGACTTAACTAAAGGTTGATACTAATTTCAGAAAAAAGCAATTTAACTAGGGCGCTGTTCATCTAATTGACCTAAACCGTAGACAATCTGCTCAATGACCGGGCCAAAACTGCGCTCCCCTGATACGACCAGATCTGCGAATTTTTTGGTGGGTTGTACAAAAAGGTCATGCATGGGTTTGACTTGATTTGCAAATTGTTGGTGGACACCCTCAGGGGTGCGGCCGCGCTCACGAACATCCCTAGACCAACGCCTTTGAAAGCGAAGCGGCTCATCAGTTTCTATAAAGTATTTGAAATCGCAAACATCGCGAATTTCTGCCTGAGTGAAGAGCAAAATGCCATCAACGACCACGACCGGTCGCCACTTGAATTCAGACGGCTCAACCAACCGGGTATGCGTTGAAAAGTCATAACGCGGGACTAGGATATCTACGCCCTGGCGTAGCTCATTTAAATGCTGGACCATTAATTCGAACTCTATGCTGTCGGGGTGATCAAAGTTGACCGCACCGCCGTCGCGATCAAAGTAGTCATGCATGTCACGATAATAACTATCTTGAGA
>JBGSQJ010000311.1:0-3023 GCA_041738165.1 Bdellovibrionales bacterium | reverse complement strand
ATAGGCCCACCCATTCGCAATGTGAGGAATGTGGAAATTGGTCTACACCAGCAAGCGATTCCAGTTGATATCCATAGGTGAGAAGCCGGTGGGTATCCTCGGCAAAGGAGCTTGAGAAGCAAGAAACATATACGATCGCCTGAGGTTTCGCTCCCCCACTTAAGGAATCAATCAGTTGCCTCAAGCCTGAGCGCGGAGGGTCCACAATCCACCCCAAATTATCAACATCTAAACTATACCCTTTGGACTGATACAAATCACAGCGTTCGACTGCGATCTTCTCTTGCAGTGCGGAGTTCAGATCTAATGTGGTTTGGAGCGCTTGAACAGATAACGGATCATTTTCAAGGGCTCTTACGTGATATCCCGACGCCGCTAAAGCTAAGGAGAAGTTTCCAGAGCCACAAAACAGATCCATCCAATTTTCAATTCCCGACTGTCGACAGACCTTATGGACCTCACTAACGAGTGCCTGATTGGCCCTAAATCCGACCTGAGAAAATCCACCTACCACTCCGTATATTGGGATCGATCGACCTTGCTCGTCAAAGCTAACAAACCAGGGGTAAAATTCTGGGTCCATCAGCTTGGGAGCTCCATCTTTCCAATTCAATGCTTTACGGCGCTGACCAATTTCAACTCTGGCTAGTTCACTCAGCCATTTCAAATATTCAGGTGAATCAAAAAGATTCTTCACATCCACATTTGCAAAATCGAGCCACACGCCTTTTTGTCCATCGGGCGCAACGCGCAGACGTACGCTGCCTTTTTGAATGGGGGGAGCTTGCGATCGAAACTCTTTGAACCAATTTTCGAGTGGCTCACTCATCATTGGGCACGCATTTAGGCCCAAAAGACCCGAGCCATCGGCGCGGTATAGACCGACTTCCATTGCACCTGTGCTTAAGTTTTTCTGCCAGGTGAGGTCAACCCGATCTCGCAAGCGGGTGAGCCCAAGCGGTGCCCAAACGACATTCGGAACGGCAAAATCGGCCCCCAACGCCGCTCTTAGGGCATTAAATTTTTCGGCTTTTTGAGAGGCGTCACAGGCCATTTGCGGGCTCGGACAGCCGCCACAAACACCCGCAAGCTCGCAGTGCGTTTCGATAGAAATCCCTGACATTAAAAGGGGTTATACACAGTAAAAGGCGCTTCGCATTGCCCTTTTTGCGGCCATGTCGCCATTTTTGGGAATCTATTATTATTACAAAAGACCCCTAGAAAGAATATAGGCCCCATTGACGGATGACGGCCAATGGATCAAAAGTTGCTTCCCTAAGTAAAGTGGAACGTCTGTTGAAGTAGTACGTTTGCTGATCTTGAACCTTCTTGAGTCCTTAGCGGTGGGCGCTTTCCCCCTCCCCCCTAAGAAAGTGAAGTGTCAAAGCTTCTAAAGCTTGTCGCTGGGACTTGAGAGGCGTTTTTTCTTCGCCGTTACCGGAAACAACTGAATGTTCAATTGATAAACGCGGTCACCCTTGGCCGCTTTGCGGGCGACGGTGATGTCTTTAAGCCAGCGCTTGCGCAGCTGACGAAGTTCGAACTTCATATCTTCAAATTCTTTTTCGGTTAGGCAAAAGGTCTGAGTCCCAAACTCGCGGTCTTGAGGGTGATCTTGAAACAAAGACTCAAGACCCAAATAGATCAACTCGGCCTGAAGCTTACGAATGAGGGCCACGGGCACATTCTCTGACCCCAGCATAAGTTCGCGGCCCTTATAGACCTGATTGTTGATGGGATCTCGCACCAGCTCACCAGAGTTTATTAAACGCTCGAGACTGCGCCGAATGTCTTCGGGCCTCGCCTTGCCCCTCATGCATTCAAAAAGCTCGTCAGGCTCGAATTTCATACCGTCTTGGTCGGCCAGGGCATAAATCACCCACGTCACCCAGCTGGGAACTTTGTCCCAGGTTTCTTGATTGATTTCGCCGGTCTTGATTTGCTGCCGAACGCGAATGTCAGCAAGCACCTTAAGGTAGCGGTTGCGCTCTAAGGGCTCTGTGGCCTGCGTGAAATCTACGAGGGCCATAAACTCTTCTGTCTCTTCTTTATTAAGGCCTAGGGCTTTGGCAAATTTGCGAGACATATCTGATGAGAGGTTTCGCTGACCATCGATAATGAGTTTTAAATAGTTGGGTGAGCGAATATCGGCGGCGGCTGCAAACACACCATACGAATAAGGCCTGAGTGCGGATTTCGATTGGGCGCGCTTATAGAGATAGTATTGCTGCAAGTAGAGGCGGTAATCGGTGAATGCTCCGAGTACGGGCATTTGAACTTCGTCAGTCTCTTTGGCGATCGTTGTTGCGTTCACGTGTTGTGGTTACCCCTCGCCAACATTCTTTCACGGGGGATTAACGGAATTCAACCCTTTGACAGATCGCGGAAACCCTTAAAATCAATTATTTTGCTTCGAACTGACTGTGCCAACAGAAACCAAACAAGAATTCCATGGGCCTGTGATCTTAACTCTTGCTTTTCTTTGATTCTCGTTTGCGGAGCGCAGCGCTGCAATTTGTTGGTTGAGATAAACCGAGCGGTGCATATCCAGCGTCGTCAGGTCGGAGCCGCAGAGCTCAAGAGTCTCTTCTTCGGCAAACAATCGAACTTCATCAGCAGGAAGGCGAACGGTGACCTGCATTTTGTTTTGACTGATTTCTAGGCCTAACACATCGACTTCAACGCTTTGGGTTTGCAGGTCTTCAAAGACTGAGGCATTTGCGAGTGGATTAGTAGCCAGCGCCCACACTGTAAATACAGTGGTCAGCGCGACCAAAACCGTCGCTTGTCTAAGCGGCTTTGACGTCCCAGGGCGGATTGAGTCGATTTGCATAGAAAGTTCCTTAAAATTTAAATCTATATGGATATAAGAGCAAATTGGGTGCCTGGCGGGCTTGGCGCGCTCAAGACTTCGCGCGGAACTAATCCGAGCCCTCATCTACATCCACGTCTTGAACGCCGTCGAGAAGATCCAATAAATTCTCGGTGGGGTCGACGTCTTCGGGGTCATGACACACAGCTGG